>JAQGPE010000776.1 GCA_028293225.1 Akkermansiaceae bacterium
ATTGGCTAGCCCACTTACTCGCCGACGTGGTCGCAATAGGCATCCAGTGCATCCGGTTCGAGGCGGACTCCCCGCTTCGTCCAGAAATCGCCATAGTCGGGCGGCTGGTCATCGCCGTCGGCATCCTCGCCCAGCTTGCTGTCGATGATCTCCTGAGCGGCTGGGTTGATGCAGGCGAAGGCCTGCGCATTTGGAAGCAGCGCCAGCAGGTCGTCCCGCTTCGCGTTCTTCTTGTGGGGAATGGAAAGCCGCGTGAGTTCCTCGATGATTTCAGCGACCGTCAGGTTGATGCAGAAAGGGGACGCCGCCCACATGCCGAGTTCCGAGGCGGTGAAGACACCGCGGCGGGTGGCGATCCACTCCGGCGACCGTTGAGGGAAGGTGTAAATTTTCAAGCGGCCTCCTTTCTACCGGTGCCTCTGCAAGTTCCGCAGACGATGCCGTGAGGGCCCGCCGGGTCGTCACAACCGTCCGTGACAATTCCAGTCCCCAGGCAACCGGCGCATGCCTGGCCCGCGGCCGGCGCGCTGAGTGACTCGGAAGCCAGCTCGCGAATCGCCTGCAGGTCGACCTCCATGCTCTCCTGACTGAGGCACTGCCCGACGCATGGTTTGCACCCGCACTCCGACGGCTGGGCGATTCTGACCATGGCTGCCTTTAGCCGGTCGCGCTCTTCGACGATCGCATTCGGATCCTCGCCGCCCTGGAGCAGCCAGAGGCCGCCGGTCGCCGCACCATGCGCCAGCTTGAACGTCGGCACGACAAATTCGATGAGCTGCACCGGGTGGCTTTCGAGAGAGCCATTGAAGTCCTCCACGACGCCAACGGTGAACTGCTCACCCCCTTCGTAGCCTTCGGTGAAAAAGCCATGGAGATACCCAGAGCCAGCCAACACCCGGACCTGTTTCCGGGCGTGGGGGTTCGCTTCGGTGGGGGCCGCCTGCGCCTCGAACCGGAACACATTTACCTGGCGGAGGCCGTTCACGCTGCACCCCCTTCCGCGAGCACGATGCCCGTAAGCTTCAGTTTCTCATCCCGCGTCGGCTCGGTCTGGATGAAGATTTCCGCGCCGTCCTCGAGCGCATCGATGATGTCCCCGAAGGTTTTCGAGTAGGTGTGCGCCTCGCGATACTGGCCGCCGGTGGTGTAGCTCACGATCCAGCGCGTCCACGGAGTCTCGCCGCCGGATTTAAAGCCACGTTGAACGGCGACCTTTTCAAAGAATGCCCGATCCCCAGGCGGGGAAGGATCCAGTACCACCTCGAAAGCCACGTCGACGGGCGACGGCCCCGGTGGAGCCGTCTCCTTCGCGGGTTCCGTCGTCACCGTCTTCCGGGCTCGGCGAGGCTTCGGTGAGGTGGATTCGCTCTGCGGTCCGGGATCGGCGCCGGGGGTCGCATCACGCATCGGCGGCTCAGGATCGTCCTGAACTTCCTCAGTGCTGCGCAGGCCGCGCAGAGCATCGCCGAACTGATCGCGCAGGGCGAAAGCGCGGGCGCGGTATTTCAGCATCCGCTTCGGGTACTGCTTCCAAGGTCCATCTTTGGTCCAAAGGTTCGCCTTCTTGGCGTCTGCCACAGAGAAGCTTTCCTCGATCGCATCTTGGCCATGCCGCTGCACGCGGCACACGGCCGTAAAATCGTCGGGAAGGTCTGCGCCCGGGCGCTCAACCTTTTTCCCGGCGACCTCGAACCATTCGGAGAAGGCCACCAGCTCGCCGGTATTGCGGACCACGGCCAGCACGGCGTCACCCCACAGGGTAGGACGGCCGTTGATGACCGCGATGTTTTGCAGGGCGGCCATCGGCGTAAGGCCGACTTCGAATCCCATCTGGATCGCGACGAAGATCGCTTCCGGGGTTTTGACATCCTTCGGAGCCAGGCCGGAGGCGGCTACCGTTTCAGAGAATTGCCAGAGCTGGTCGACCGTTTCCAGGGAGATCCCGGTACGGCTGACGGCGGCGGATGCGGGTGCGGAAATTACAGTAGTGGTCATTTGGAAGGTGGGGTGTAGATGAAGAGGCCGCTCCTCATGAGGCTGAGGAGCACGGGGCCGCTTAGGTTGATGATCCAGGCAGCCGGCCGGGGCCGGGAGAACGCGCTCCAAGACGGGGCGACGACGGCGCGCTTGTTGACGCGGGCCATTTCCAGTTGTTCCAGGCTGTGAATCTGGAGGGGGTTCATCGCGTCGAGACCACGGGTTTCATGGTGATTTTGAGGCCGGGGATCGTCGGCGGCGTGTCGCCCTTCATCCCCAGCTTGATCGCGTCCAGGATCTTCGAGCGGCGCGGCGTCAGCTCGACGAGGGACACGTTGTGCTCAAGCAGCGCGTGAATATCGGTAACCTCGAAATCGGGAGCGAACTTCACCCCCTCCGTCGGGCGGGTGCGCGTCGCCGGCGTGGCTGCGACCAGCACAGTTTCCCGCTCAGCGCGGACATTCTGCAGGCGAGCCGCTTCCGCTTCGGCGGCGACTTGCCGGTCGTAGGCCTCGGCGGCTTCGATTTCGTCGTCGTCGGAAACAACGACCTCTGTCGCGGCGAGCGCTGCCAACCGGGCGGCCTCCGCATCCGCGGCGGCTTTCTCTTCGGCAATGCGGGCAGCCTCCGCTTCAGCAGCGAGGCGGCGCTCTTCGGCGATGGCCGCTTTCCGCTTCTCTTCGACCCGCGTCGCGTAGTCGCCGAGCAGCCCCTTCAGCCGCATCTCGTGTTTCTCGATGTCCGCGACGAACTCTTTCGCCCGGGCGTCGATGTCCCCGCCGATCCTTAGAACGGGTTCCTTCGCGAGCTTGCGGCTTTTCTCGACCAGGTTCCGCATGCGGGCGAGGTTCTTCACCTCATCGCTTGCCCAGGTCGCGCCATCGTCATTATCGACAATCTGGATTCCCTCCGCGCACTTCAGGAGGATGGCCTTCATCTTCTCGGCCTCCGGCGTGATGGTGAGCGCGTAGCCGTCGCCGGTCAGGATGAGCGGCGGCTGTTCCTCGGGTGCCTCATTGACAAGGCCGGGTAGTTCTGTAGGGTCGTCTTGCATTTTAATTACCTGTTGGTGATTTGAGGGGCCGGTGTTAGCGCACCGGCCCTTTCTGTTTTGGGGCGAGGATGGCGGCGCAGATCAGCGCGCATCCGATGGACGGGAGCGGCATCAGAGCCGCGGCGTAGAGAATCGAATTGACTCCGGCGGCGACGGCCAGGAACACGAGGAAGGCCTTCACTTCGGGCCGCCTTCCGTTTCCTCTGCGCCCTGCATTGCGAGGACGAGAGTGGCTTTGCGGATAAACCACTTCGTCCCGAACTGGTAAGGCTTCCCGCCAAGTGCACGGAGGCGGTTCACCATGGCGCGTTCACCGAGCCCGTGCCTGTCGGCCAGATCGGCAACGCAAATTTCGTCAGACGGATCGAGCGTGGCAGATACCGAATGCGCCGAGATCATCTCAGGCAGCATTTTCTCCAAGGCCGCCCATCGCTCGACCATGGGAATATCAAGCAGCGACTTCATGCGATGCTGGGTCAACAGTGGTCGGTTTGCTTTTCGCCACAAACCCGTCGCGCTCGGCTGCACGCATCAGGACGCTCTCGGCGACACGGGAGGGACTGACATCCTCCTCGGAGGATCTGCAGATGAGCCACGAGCGGGCTTCTGGAGTAAGGTTTTCAGGATCGATGGGAATGTTCATCGGCGGTGAGTGGGAATAACCGGGAAGTAACCGTTTCGGGTATTATGGTCAACGAAAATGGTCAAAAAAGGTGATTTCTCTTGAAGGAATGCCCGATTTAGTTAGGCAACAGCATGCTCTCGAAGGACGAAATCAAAGCATGGCTGGCTGCAAATGGCAGAGACCGGGCATGGCTGGCGGAGCGCTGCGGAGTCTCGAAAAGCACGGTGAACAACTGGCTTTCGACCTCGATCTCCATCCCTCTGAAAAAACTCCAGATGATCGACCGGCTGACGGTTCAACTTCAGAGTGAAAAAATCGACGAGCGGCGGGCCGCCGGACTCCTCCCAGAGGATGCCAACCGTTTCATGCTCCAATTCTCGGAAGAGGATTTTGCCCGTATCAACGATGCTGCCAACAAACGAGGTATGAGAATCAAGGACTACATCGCTTGGGCGATTAGGACCTCGGCCGTTGAGGATCAAAAAGGAAAGGCTGCGGACGGGGAATGAATGGTGGGGTCGCATCTAGGAATAGGTGTTCACCTGAACATTTTTGTTGCGCGCGGTCGAGTTTCTTGGTGTAGGTATTTCACACCTACATGGACACATACATGTGGACCTACATTAAGATTACTTAACTACCTAACCAGCCATGTCTGATCCTAAGCGCCTTACGATTTACTTAACCGACGCTGAACATTCGCTTTTGGAAGCCATTTCAGGCCGCCAAGACTTATCAAAATCGGGAGTTGTCCGGCATCTCCTCATCTACCAAGGCCTCTGCGGAGGCGACATGCCTCTTACCCGCGCAATCCTGGATCTCCCAGAAGGCCAGAGGGACAAAATCCTCGCGGAAATCCTCCGC
>JAQGPE010000011.1 GCA_028293225.1 Akkermansiaceae bacterium
GCGTGCTGCTGGCGACGAAGTATCAGAACGACCCGGTGGCCGAAGTACTAAGGTCGCAGAACTTCACCGTCGATGTGGTGAGCGATCTCTCCAAGCTCAACGCCGGGATGCTCGCGGGGGCGAAGGCGGTGATCTTCAACAACGTCCCGGCCTTCGAGATCCCGGGTGAATTTCTCAATGCGCTGGATTTCTTCGTCCGCGAACAGGGCGGCGGTTTCCTGATGGCGGGCGGCAAGCAGTCGTTCGGCTCCGGCGGTTACTTCCGGTCATCCATCGATCCGCTGCTGCCGGTTTCCATGGAGCTCAAGAATGAGCACCGCAAGCTGGCGGTGGCGCTCGCGATTGTCATGGACCGCTCCGGCTCGATGATGGCCTCGGTCTCCGCAGCCGGGCGCAACCTGACCAAGATGGATATGGCCGACAGTGGCGCGGCCGACGCGATCGGGCTGCTGGGCCAGCAGGACCAGGTCGCGGTGTTCGCGGTCGATAGCGAGCCGGAGGCGATCATCCCGCTGACAACGGTCGGCGGCAAGGCGGCCAAGCTGCAGGAGACCGTGCGGCGGGTGAAATCGCAGGGTGGCGGGATCTATGTCTACGTCGGCCTGAAGGCGGCGTGGGAGGAGCTGAAAAAGACCAATGCCGGGACGCGGCATATCATTCTTTTCTCCGACGCGAACGACTCGGAGGAGCCGGGCGACTACAAGCGCCTGATGGACGAGATGAAAAAGGAGGGCTGCACGCTCTCGGTGATCGGGATGGGCACGAAGGGCGACCAGGATGCGGCGCTGCTGGAGGACATTGCCAAGCGTGGCGACGGCCGGATGTTCTTCTCCGACCAGCCAACCGACATCCCAAAGATCTTTGCCCAGGAGACCGTGACCATCGCGCGGTCGGCCTTCCTCGATGAGCCGACCCGGGCGCAGGCCACCGGGCGCTGGACGGAGATCTCGCCGAAGCCCTTCGACTGGCTGCCACAGGTGGACGGCTACAACCTTTCCTACGCCCGGCCGGATGCGACCACCTCGCTGAGCAGCGGCGACGAATACGTGGCGCCGCTGGTCGCTCATGCGCGGCGCGGGCTCGGCCGCACGGCAGCGGTGTCCTTTCCCCTTGGTGGTGAATTTTCCAAGCAGATCCGCGACTGGCAGGGTTACGGCGACTTTGTCCAGACCCTGACCCGCTGGCTGATGGCGGATGAAGTGCCCCCGGGGATCGGGATCAAGCAGAAGCTTGACGGCACGCGGATGACGATGGATCTGCTCTATGACCCGGAGGAATGGTCGGAGAAATTTGCCGCCAATCCGCCCAAGCTGCGTCTGCTGGACAGCGCGCCGGGCTCGGTGGCGTATGACATTCCGTGGAGCCGGATTGCGCCGGGTCACTTCTCGGTTTCACGGGACCTGGAAGCCGGTTCGGTGGTGCGCGGCGCCATCCAGGTCGGGCAGCACGCGCTGGCCTTCGGACCGGTGACGGTGGGGGCCTCCGTGGAGTGGGCGCTGGACCCCGAGCGGAT
The DNA here is from genome assembly GCA_028293225.1 of Akkermansiaceae bacterium. GTDB lineage: Bacteria > Verrucomicrobiota > Verrucomicrobiia > Verrucomicrobiales > Akkermansiaceae > Haloferula. Next base: position 1,514 of record JAQGPE010000011.1, read on the forward strand.
CGATGAGCTGAGGGCGGTCTCGACCCAGACCGGCGGGCGCAATCTGGTCAATCTCGCCGAGGCATGGATGAAGCCGCCTTTCCGGGATGATGTCTCCCTGCGGCTGTGGATTTCGCTCGCGGCGCTGGTGGTTCTGATTGGCGAGGCGCTGATGACCCGGACGGGCTGGAAGGTGCCGCTGCCCGGCATGCCGCGCTTCGAGCGGGGGCCTGCCAAGGTACGGGAGCCGAAGGCGCCGGTGGTGAAGCCGTTTGTGAAGGAGGCGCCTGGCAGCGAGCCGAATGCCACGCCAGCTGCACAGGAAGGCGAACCGACGGAACGGCGCTCACGCTATCAGCGGGCGAAGGACCGGAAGTGATGCGTGGCCCCGCAGCTGGCCGGGGTTGGGTAGTTCAGCGAAGAGTGAGGACGACGGCGGCATCGATGAACCAGCCGTTCTGAAGCATCCCGTTTTTGAGCGTGTCCATGGAGGATTCCGTCCAGACGTTGGGGCAGGGACTGGCCCGGGCGGACCTGCTTTGACGCATGCCGTGCTGCTGGAGGGCCCTGGTCCGGAAATCCAGTTCACCATCACATCCGGTGGACAGGATGAATCAGAGGACGTCCACCTGGAGCCGGGCGAAGAGCTTTGGCTTCCCTGCCGCGGGAATGCTGACGGTGACCTTGTCGATGCCGGCTCCAAAGCCGTCATTCTCTTCCACGATGCTGACGCCGCCGACACCGTGCTGAGCGGTAACCCAGTCACTGGTGAGGTCGGTTCCATAACTCACCTTGGCCAGGTGGCTCGCCGACGAAACATCGGTCCGGCGGAAAACGCATACCAGGTTCGTCCCATCCCGGGTGATGACCGGCAGCAGTGCGCGGGAGTCCGAATTCGGGCCGCTCGGATCGCCGCCGATCACGAATTCGATGGCGTCGCGGATTCCATCCTGATCGGAGTCCGCATCCGGACCCGCACCGGCGATGCCATTGGCGTTCGCCCAAACTTCATAGGCAGATGTCCCCGGATTGCTCGTAACCGTCAGGCTGCCCGTGCCGGTGATGCAGCCGCTGGGATGGCTGGAGTTATAAATACCCGCCGGTTGCTGGACGCCGCCGATGATCAGCTTGCTGACGGTATCCGTGCCGCTGAATGCCAGATTGAGGATGCGGCCGGAGCTGATGATCACGGTGGAAGCGTCGTTCAGGCCACTGGCTTTCAGACTCAGGGTGCCACGGAAATACAGGAAATCGGCATCGCCTCCGAGAATGATGGTATCGCCGGTATAGGCCGGGGCCTGGTTGAGCGTCACCGTTCCATAGCCCCTCATCACCAGTGATCCACTGCCGGAGACCACTCCGCCCAGTGTGAGCTTGGCGGGAGGCAAGGGCTCATCGGTCGCATGGAGCGTGGCGATGCGCTCTGCGAGGACGGTGCTCACAGGCGCATTGAGCTGAACGGGGGAAGAGATCAGAATA
>JAQGPE010000019.1 GCA_028293225.1 Akkermansiaceae bacterium
TGAAGTCCATCGCCCGCAGGGATGCTGGCGATGACTTCGCCGCCGCCCTTTTTCGCGCTCAGGGTCAATGGCACCTTGGCTTTGGAATCGAGTCCGACGTAGAGGAAAGGCTGTTCGATCTCAACCAGTTTACCCTCCCGGACCGCGAATTTCTGGCGCACCAGGTGCATGTTGTCGGTACGTCCCATGGCGTAGATGAAGCCATTGCCCGGGACGATGAGAGCATCGGCCGAGATCTGACCCACCGGTTGGCCGGTCTTTTCATCCGTGACGGTGAAGGATGGATCCGCACTCGGGCCCGGGTCGAAATCGATGAAATGCCGGGTCTCGCTCTCGCGGTTGAGACGGGTCGAGAGCAGCCGGGTGATCTCGGGCTCCGAGTCATCCTTCGCGCCCTTGGGTTTCAAAGGCTCGTTGACCAGCTTCGACAGCGCCGCATCGTAGGAAATCTGCTCCGGCAAAGGGGCATCGCCGCCGTCGATGACGAGGGTCTTCAGGCCGGGGAAAGGGACGGCGAGGCCTTTGGCATCCTCCGCATGCAAGGGGGCAAACGAGAGCGAAAGACTCGTGAGAGCGAGAATGAGTGAACGTGTCATGGGCAATGGAGAGATTTTGACTGCCATCCGTCGAAGAACGACAGGTTTCCGTCTCTACCCCGATCTACGGGTCACGCCACTGAAAAGTGGCCCTTTACGAAGGATTTTCACTCGCAGCGGACGCCGCTGGCCCGGCTTGACAGAAATAGGCCGCCCGTTGCGTTCCTGAACCATGATCCAGAGGCTCCTACTGGTTTTGCTCCTTCCTCTCGGTGCCACCGCGGAGAATTCCCGGCTTGCCGCGTCAGACTACCAGCAACAAACCGTCCACACTTGGACGGTGTACGTGGAAAAGTCCCTCTCCGATCATCCGCGGCTATCGGAAGCGATCACCTTGCTCGATCGCCGCCTCGGGGAAATCGAAGCCATCGTTCCTGCCGATGACCTCCCTGAGCTGCGGAAGGTGCCGATCTGGCTTAGCCGCAATTCCGCTACGGGCGCCTGCTACCATCCTTCTGCGGAATGGCTGCGGGCAAATGGCCGGGTGGTGGAAATGGCGCGCGCGATCGAACTGCAGAATATCGATCATTTTCTCGACTGGTCGACCACCCAGCCCTTGATGATCCTCCACGAAATGAGCCACGCCTGGCAGGACCGGGTCATCGATCAGGGCTATTCAAACCCGGAGATCCTGGCGGCTTTCAAGACCGCCAGCGAATCAAGGATTTATGAAAAAGTCCGCTATGCGGGAGGTGGCGAGCGGCGTCACTACGCCATGACCAATGCGATGGAGTACTTCGCGGAATGCAGCGAAGCCTATTTCGGCCGCAACGACTTTCAGCCATTCGACCGCGCGGAGCTCAAGACCTTTGATCCCACGGGAGAGCGGATGGTGAGGAAGATGTGGAGGATCCCTGATTGAGAGTTCGGTCTTTCCTCCCACCCAAACCCGCGCGACGAGCATTGGAGCGATTGCCGTCTGACCACAAGTAAGGACCTGGATTTTCGAACCTCCCTTAGCGGATTCAGCATCCTACCGGTCTTTCGTCATGAACGCCGGATGACGGGCCCTGCTGAGCGCCGTATCGTAAGTGATCCGCGTTTTCTGATAGAGATCCAGCAGGCAGGCATCCATGGTGTTCATTCCTTCGCGTCCGCTGGTCTGCAGGCAGTTTTCGAGAGAATGAAACTGACCTTCCCGGATGATGTTCCGGATGGCGGGGGTCGCGACGAGGATCTCGTAAGCCAGCACGCGGTGGGAGCGGTCGCTGGAGGGGAGCAGTTGCTGGACAATGATGCCCTGGAGGGAATTGGCCAGCTGCAGGACGATCTGCTTCTGGGTGCTGCCCTCGAAAATACCGGTGACGCGCTCGATCGCCTGGGTGGTGCTGGTGGAATGCAGCGTGCTGAGGACGAGATGGCCCGTTTCCGCAGCGGTGAGCGCGGTCATGATGGTCTCAGGCTCGCGCATTTCTCCGACGACGATGACATCGGGATCTTGCCGCAGGACATGGGTGAGGGCCCGGCGGAAGGAGTGCGTGTCGGTCAACAGTTCCTGCTGGACCACGATGGCCTTCTGATTGCGGTGAACGTGCTCAATGGGGTCCTCAATCGTGACGATCTTGCAGCGGCGCTCGCTGTTGATGAGATTCACCATGTAGTTGAGCGTGGTCGTCTTGCCGGCGCCCGTCGCTCCGCAAACGAGTACGAGCCCGTTGGGCTTGCGGGCAAATTCGTCGATCTTGACCGGTAAGCCAAGCTCGTCACGGGTGGGGATTTCACCGCCACAGAATCGGAAGCTGAACTCGATGCTGCCGTTGTGTTTGTAGGCGGTTACGCGCAGCCGGCCGGCGACGTGATGATTCAGTGAGACACACAACTCCCATTCCCTCGCGAAGGTCTCAAGCTGGTCGCCATTCAGCAACCGTGCCGAAATCGCTTCGAGCTGCTCCGTGTAAAGAACGTCGCTACTGACGAAAATGATCTCCCCGTTGACCCGGAGCGAGGCGGGGAGACCGGCAATGAGATGGAGGTCGGAAGCGCGAAGCTTGGCAGCCTCGATCAGGAAGCTTTCGAGAAGGGGGTGGACGTTCATAGGCGGATAAAATTCCGGAACCGCCGCCACCAATGGAACAGCGGTGGCGTGACTTCGAGGGACGCCAGCATCCCATGAGCCGCGGGATTCATTGGACTGAGCCTCAGGGCATGGTTCGCCGATTCAGCGGCGGCTATTTGAAGGCCGAGCTCCTGTTGGCAGATGGCGGCCTGAAGCCAGAGAGAGATCCGGGAAGCATCGAGAGCGATGGCCCTCTGAACTGAGACGAGAGCCTGCACGAAGCGGCCGTAGTGGCTGTTGACCCGTGAGATGAGCCAATGCACCAGCCAATTGGCCGGATCGAGCGTGATGGCTCTTTCCAGGCAGTACTCGGCGCGCGTTTGTTTCTGTGCCAGCAACACATCCGCGCGCGCCACCCACAGGTAGGAAGAATCGCCGCGCTCGCTGAACGATGCGTCGGAGAACGCCATGGCAGTTTTGAAATCCCCCATCCGGGCAAGGGCGACGGCTTTGGCCGCAAGCAGCTCGGGTTCGCGAGGGAACATTTCCAACGCTTTGTCGGCCCATAGCTTCGCCTCCCGGAATTCCCCCAATTCAATCAGCATGCGTACCTGTCCTGTCCAAGGTAGCGGGTTTTTCGGATTGTGTTCCAGCACCCTCGCGTAGGCGCGGAGAGCTTCCTCAAATTCACCATTTTCAAACGAGCGCGCGGCCTCGCGCAGGAAATAGGCTTCGTCCTGCTGGACCGGTTCGGAGACAACTTCGAGGCGGTCCGGAGAGACGTTTTCAAATTCCAGTCTGGAAAAGCGGCTCATGGTTTCGAGATACGGTTCTGGCCGGTGGCCGAAAGAGGTTTCAAAGGTTCGAGATCGGGAGTCTTCCAGAACCAGCGGCGATAAGGCCGGCCAAGAAGATCACTATCGAGGATTCGGGTGAGTCTCAGCAAAAGGCCCGTTTGATCCCCTCCATGAGCATATGCCGCCCCGGTCGGCCAGATAAAGTATACGCCCCCTTCCACAACCATTTCTCCATCTTTTGGCATTTGATCCGAGACTCGCTCAAAAAACCGGCCGTTCACCTCGAACGAGTCGTTATGGAAGCGGAGAGTATCGCCCGGGCCGGCAAGAATCCGGTCCATGTTCACCTGACCGGTCGGCAGCCGATAGACGACCCACTCGCCCTGAACCCACGGCGGATAGGCCCCATGAATCATGACGGTGGTTCCCTTGCTGGTGACCCTCTGTGCGAAGGCAGGGACGACACTTCGCAAACCCACGGAATAAATCGCGATCACCAGCAGCGAGGCAAGCAGCGAAGTTCGCCACAGCCGGGAGAAACCCCGCCACTGGGGATACAGCACTGTCAATACCGCTGCTGCCGAAATCGCGTGAATGGCACTGACCAGAGCCGCTGCGATATAAGCAATACCGGTGTTCAGACTAACGATATCGATCGCCAACAGAACCAGCCAGATGGCCAGCACGCCAGCGCCCAAGACCGGCCTCCCCTGCTGCCGCCACATCAGTCCGGGCAACAGCAGCCACGAAACCGATGAATAAGAACCCGCCCAATGAACCACCGGCGCGTTCAGTTCCGGGCTCCTCTGTCGGATACCGACCGTGAGCCGGTTCATCCTCGCGAGCAAGCGCGAACGCCTGCCAGCCCGGGGCGGATAATAGGGTGAGGTTTTCATGTCCGGGAACGGGAGCCGTCTTCCTCAATGATGCTGATCAATCCGCACGGTTTCCTCCGGCTCGTAGGCTTCGCTCGTTTCGCGCTGTGAGTCGATATGCCCGACGATCTTCTCGATGATTGCCGTCGCACTTTGGCAACCGGCCTTGCCCTTGTAGCCGTGGATGTGAACTTCCACACGACCTTCGGGCGTGATGGTGATGGTGAATTCTTTTTGGTTCATGGCTCAGTGCTCCCAGTGGCGGACGGTCATGTGAATGGCGTTGGTTTCGTCCTCGACTTCTTCCACCAGCACAAAATCGCGCGCCTGCATCTCGTGCCGGATCTGCTGATAAACATAGTCACGCACCAGGCGCTGGCTCATTTCCTCACCCAGCTGCCGCAGCACCTCCTCACTCTGGCCCGGGCCGTTGACATGCAGCGACGCCTTGCCTCTCTCGTCCCGGCTGATCGTGACAGTGACACCGTCACGGGTGAAACTGAGCCTCTCGGCAAGGCCCAACTGATCGGTCAACACCTGACTGTTGGGGACCTCGATGGCGACGCCGGTCTTCGCGGAGATCTCCCCTTCCGAATCCAGATCAGTCAATCCCTTGGCTGCGCTGTAACCGAGCGAAGCCGCGGCGCTGACCACCGCGGTGGCGAAAGCCGCCCAGACGGCGATGACAACAGGCGTAAGAATCAGGACAGCTCCCATGATGCGGCGTGGTTGGATGTGATGAATGATTCGACATTGCCGGTGGAGTTTCCTCACACGGGAAAATGGAGAATCTTAGAATTCCATGCGCCGTGAGGTCGTAGCAACGGAATCCGGCCGGGCATTGCTGGCATCGCGCGCCCTGCCACTGGCCCAGGATCGCAGGCGGTTGATCTGCTCATCCATGGTCCGGGCCAGAGGGACGGTCTCGTGAAGCGCCTTGAGCAGGTCTCCTGTCTCCAGTTCGCGACCCGCGTAAAAGGCGTCGTACATCGCGCTGGTGATCGCTTCCTCGATCTCCGCGCCGCTGAAGTCCTTGCTGTTTTCGGCGAGAGCCGGCAGGTCGAAGTTCTCCGGCACCCGCTTGCGCCGGTTCAGGTGGATCGCAAAGATTTGCGCCCTTTCAGCCTGCCCGGGAAGATCCACAAAGAAAATCTCATCCAGCCGTCCCTTGCGCATGAGTTCCGGTGGCAAGTGCGAAATATCATTGGCCGTGGCCACCACAAACACCGGCGATTTCTTCTCTGAAAGCCAGGTGAGAAAGGTGCCGAACACCCGTGCGGTGGTTCCGCCATCGCTGGAGCCCGAACCTTGCGAACCGGCGAAGGCCTTGTCGATTTCATCCACCCACAGGATCGCAGGCGCCACGGACTCGGCGACCGCCACCGCCTTTCTGACGTTTTCCTCGGACGAGCCCACCAGGCTGTTGAACATCCGGCCCATGTCGAACCGCAGCAACGGCAGTTGCCACAGACTGGAGACGGCTTTGGCGCAGAGGCTCTTGCCGCAGCCCTGCACGCCCAGCATCAGGATACCCTTCGGCGCTGGCAGCCCGAACGCCTGCGCTTCCTTTGAAAAGGCCAGGGAGCGTTTCCCCAGCCAGTCCTTCAGCGCGGCGAGTCCGCCGACATGGTCGAAATTTTCGGTCGTCGGATAGTATTCCAGCAGACCGCTCTTGCGGATGATCTGCTGCTTCTCCGCAAACACCGCCTGGATGTCATCGACCTCCAGACCGTCGCCGGTGACGATGATTTTCGCGAAAACATTTTCCGCCTCCCCCAAGGTCAGGCCCAGCGCCGCCTGTAGCAGGCGCTCGCGGCCGGCCTCATCCAGATCCATCTTCACGTCCCGGACCTTCCGCACGTCGTTCAGGATGTTCTCCAGCAGTTCAGCCAATTCGTCACGACCTGGCGCGGGGAAATTCAGCACCGTGATTTCCTTTTCCAACTCGACCGGAATTTCCAGGACCGGCGAGATCAGCACGATGGTCTTGTAGCTGCTCTTCAGTTGCAGCGCGATGTCCTTGAGTTTGCGGACCACCGCAAAGTTGTTCTTCGTCAGGAAGGGGTGGAAGTCTTTGAAAATGTAGATCGCCGGGTCCACCTGCTCGATCACCTGATCCAGAGCCACCAGGGGATCCTTCGTTGCTCCGACCCGGTGCTTCTGGGACTGGATCGACATCCCGGCCGGCACAATGCCCGAGCTGTAGGTCCACTCAAAGGCGTTCTTGTCACGCCTCTTCGCGATGTCGGTCACGACCTTCTGTGCTCGCAGCTCTTCACCGGTGACGATGTAAATAATCGGATAACGAGCGCGGATGAGCGTCTCAATTTCTTCGGAAAAGTTCATGGTCGGATCGGGTGTTTGGGTGAAGATCGGATGTTTCTGAAAGCGTTGCCCGCAGGGCCAGATCGGGATTGCCCGGTTGGAGAGCGGCCAGCAGTGCGGATAATTCCGGCGTCACATTCCGGACTAACAGGCGGCCGTCCGGCAGCACGAGGAGGCTGCATTCACTGGGGGATTCCTCTGTCATGGTACCAGTCGCAAATTGAGAGAACGGGCTATCTCTGTGGCGGCGGAGAGCTCCCCGGAAGCAAGCGGACGGTTCAATGGCGCCTGATTCACCGCCCTCCACGAAGGCCAATAGCCGGCGCGCAGACTCACCTTTGCCAATGGCAGGCGGGATGCGATCCACTCCGCTGCCGGCCGCCAGCAACACTCGACATGGCCGGGCAGGAGCAAGTGACGGATGATCAGATCCGTGTGTTCTGCCGCCCAAAGGAGTGTTTCGCAAACGGCAGCGGTATAGCCGGGTGTGCGTGAAAGTTCCGCCGCGCAGGCGTCGCAGCCAAACTTGAAATCCACGACCCATACGTCGAAGAGATCCGCCAGAATCTCGCGCGCCGGTGCGGAGGAAAGACCGTTGGTCTTCAAGACCAGATGGGCCTTATCCGGCATCGAGGCTACCAGTTTGAGGAGCCAAGGCAGGTGGATGGTCGGCTCGCCGCCCAGTACGAGCAGGCTTCTGGCCCTGCCGCTTTCGATTGCTGCCGCCGCCCTGCCGGCGACCGTGACCGCGTCGAGCCAATGGCCACGCTGCGGATGCCAGCTTTCATCGCCCGTGATGCAGAAGGAACAACGCATGTTGCAACCGGCCAGCGCGATGGCGTAGGCAGGGATAAGTTCCCATTCGTCACCCACCTCCACCTGCGCGGAAAATACATGCGGCTCTGCATCTGCTCCGCAGCGGCCGGCAGGTCCAGCCAGACGGTTCACAGAGCAGCGGTGAAGGCAGATTTCACAAGTCGCAAGCGCCGCTCGTGCTTTCTCCAGCCTCTCCAGAGCCAATCGTGCGCGGGCTGGAAGCAGACAGGCATCGCCTAAAACGGCTTCCATCGCTTCCACCATGGCAGGGGTCTACTGGGTTGGATCTCCTGGGCAATGGACTTCATCACACGATCGCGCATCTGTGGAGGTACCGTGACCTGGGCCGCATCGTGCCGGATCATGGCTTCCGCGGAGTCGAAGGTTAGCGAAGGTTCAGACCGATGAACTCCGGCCACAGACGATTCTTCCTCCGC
>JAQGPE010000023.1 GCA_028293225.1 Akkermansiaceae bacterium
GCCCGATTCTTTTTTCTCGCGAACTTTCTAAAACCCGTTTTGACTGCCGTCATGATCCGCGTTATTGCTGTCGTCTGTGCCTCTTCTTTCGCGCTTCTCGCCGCTTCGTGCTGCTGCACCAGTGAGCCGAAGGCCCCTAAGCTTCGCCCGCTCCCTGCCTTCAAGGAAGTGCCTTCCGCCCCTGAAGTGAACTACACGAAGTAAGAGCGTTTTTCTCTCTCTTTCCAAAGGCATCCGCTGTTTCGACGGCTGATGCCTTTTTCGTGTTTTTACGTAGTGACGAAGGTGTTTGAAATTCCAGATTGTCTTTCACAAGCCGTTGTGATTGATGGGGTTTGTCCCATGAAACCCCCTCAAACCCCCTCCCGTTTTCAGTCGAACCACCGGCACTATCACCGCCATCAGTCAGATGATCCCAATTCATGGGACAACTGGGTCAGCGGAGCAACCACCCGGCGCAGCAAGCCGGTCCGTCTATGGAAAAGACTCGGAATCGCCGCCGGCATCCTGGCCTTCGCGGGCGTGGTCGCACTGCTGGTCTACCAGTTGCGCTGACAGACCGCGGCCGGATACACACGGCATCCCGCTTTGACATTCCCTGCCTCGTGAACCAATTTGCCCGCCCGCCGGCAAACCGGTGTTCCAATCATGGGCAAGAGCCTCTATCAAAAAGTGTGGGAAGCCCACGCCGTGGGTCATTTAGCAGACGGACGCACCCAGCTCTTCATCGGGACGCATCTCATCCATGAGGTGACCTCCCCGCAGGCCTTCGGCATGCTACGGGATCTGGGCCTCACGGTGAAATACCCGGGACGCACCTTCGCGACCGTCGACCACATCGTGCCCACCGAGCACCAGGACGCTCCGGCGGATCCCCTGGCGGCCGAGATGATGGATGCCCTCCAGAAGAACGCCGATGACTTCGGCGTGACCTATTTCGACCTGAAATCCGGCAAACAGGGGATCGTCCACGTGGTCGGCCCCGAGCAGGGCATCACCCAGCCCGGCACCACGATTGCCTGCGGTGACTCCCATACCGCCACCCATGGAGCCTTCGGTGCGATCGCTTTCGGCATCGGCACCACCCAGGTCCGCGACGTTCTGGCCACCCAGACGATGGCCATGGAGCAGCTCAAGGTCCGCCGGATCGAGGTCAGCGGCACCCTCCGCCCGGGCGTGTATGCGAAGGACGTGATCCTTCACATCATCCGCCTGCTGGGCGCGAAGGGCGGCATCGGCTATTGCTACGAATACGCCGGCCCGGTCTTCGACGCCATGTCGATGGAGGAGCGCATGACCGTCTGCAACATGTCGATCGAAGGCGGCGCCCGCTGCGGCTACGTCAATCCGGACGCCCGGACCGTGGCCTACCTGAAGGGCCGCCCGTATGTGGACATGTCCGATTTTGACGCCACCGCCACCCGCTGGCTGTCCTTCGCCTCCGACCAGGACGCTATTTTTGACGATCTGGTCACGATCGACGCCGGGGACATCGAACCGACCGTCACCTGGGGCATCTCCCCGGACCACGGCATCGCCATTTCCGAAAACATCCCGGACCCGGCCCACGCCGCCGACGCCCTGGAAAAAGCCAGTATCGTCGAGGCCCTGGCCTACATGAAGCTCCCTGCCGGCGCCCCGATCGCCGGTACGAAGATCGACGTGGCCTTCCTCGGCTCCTGCACCAACGGCCGCCTCTCGGATTTCCGCGAGGTCGCCCGCTACATTCAGGGCCACCACGTCGCCAAGGGCGTGAAAGCCATCGCCGTGCCCGGCTCCCAGATCGTGGCGCACCAGTGCCAGCAGGAAGGGATCGACAAGATTTTCGAAGCCGCCGGCTTCGAGTGGCGCGCCGCCGGCTGCTCGATGTGCCTGGCCATGAACCCGGACAAACTGGTCGGCGACCAGCTCTGTGCCTCGTCCTCGAACCGCAACTTCAAGGGCCGCCAGGGCTCCCCCACCGGCCGGACCGTCCTGATGTCTCCCGTGATGGTCGCCGCCGCCGCGATCACCGGCGCGATCACCGACGCCCGCGTTCTTTTCGAATTGGAGCCGGCCGCGGCAGTCGCTTAAGTGCCGCCCGACCACTCATCCTTCACTTATCATTTCCATGAGACTCCTCTGCACCGCAGCCATCGGCTTATTCGCCCTTACCGCAGCGACCTTCGCCGACCCGGCAGCCGATGCCGAAAAATTGGTGACCCTCGCCTTCGGCTCCAGCGCCCTGGAAGGCGCGAAGGCAGCCTTCGCCACTTTCCTGTAGCAGGCCCGCAAGCAGGGCGTCCCTGACGAGTGGCTCAAGGAAATCTCCGCAGCCGCCGAGGCTTTCTTCAACAAAACCTTCAATGATCCGGATCTCCACAAGGAGGTCGTGAAGCTGTATCAGGACTCCTACACTCCCGAGGAACTCCAGGCCATCCTTGCCTTCTACGCGACCCCTGCAGGTCTGAAGACTCTGACGACGATGCCGATCATTTCCCAGAAGGCCACTCAGATGGGCCAGAAATACGCCGCCAAGAACCAGGAAGCCTTCCAGGGTGAACTCCGCGCGATCTTCCAGCGCTACCAGAAGCCCGCCGCCGGCGCCCCGCCTGCAGAAGCCAAGCAGGATTTGACACCCGCAGCTCCTGCGCCTCCCGCTCCGGAGAAAAAGTAAGCCTTCCTTTCCCAGCTCACCCTTTCCATGGCTCTCGAAAAAGTCACCACCCTTGCCGGCCGCGGGGTCTATATCCCCGGCGGAGACATCGACACCGACCGGATCATTCCGGCCCGGTTCATGAAATGCGTCACTTTTGAAGGTCTCGGCGAGTTCGCCTTCTATGATGTGCGGATCGACCCGACCACCGGTGAAGAAACCGACCATCCACTGAATGACAGCCGCTTCGACGGTGCGACGATCCTGCTGGCCGGGGTGAACTTCGGCTGCGGCTCCTCGCGCGAGCATGCGCCGCAGTCGCTGAGCAAGTATGGTTTCCGCGCTGTCATCGCCGAATCGTTCGCCGAGATTTTCTTCGGCAACTCCACCACCCTGGCGATGCCGTGCGTCACGCTGACCGCCGGGGAAATCGACCAGCTCCGCCAGGCGATCGACAAGGACCCGGCCACCCTGGTCACCATCGATCTGGTCAACAAGCGGGTCACCTCCTCCGCGGGGCACGACTTCCCGCTCGCGATCCCGGAATCCGCGCGTGACGCCCTCGTCGCAGGCCGCTGGGATCCGATTCAGGAACTGCTTGATAACGAACCGGCCATCGAAAAAGTCGCAAAACAGCTCCACTACGTCTGAAGAAAAAGACAACTGCTTCAGACACAAACCCGCCGCGGCGGAGTTTTACCCGCGCATGAGGATCATCTGCTTTCTGGCGCTTTGCGCGCTTTCGTCCGCGGCCGCAGGTGCCTCAACCGGGACGGTTTGGAATGAGTTGAACACCGTCAAGGAAGCCGGCACCCTGCGATCCTTGGCACAGGCTCCGGATGGCACCCTGATTTCCGTGGGTGACGCAGGCCTCTACCGGACTTCGACCGATGGCGGGGTAACCTGGGTGACCAAAACCAGCATCAATCTCGACAACTCGGACCAGCCTCTCACCAAGGCCATCTTTGATCTGAAGGTCTCCGGGCCGCGCCTGATCATGGCCGGCGCAAACCGGCTTCTCCTGACTTCCGACGACAGCGGGGCGACCTGGACCACCCAGACCCCGGCGAACATCAACGCCGCCGGCGTCCGCTTCAACAAAGTTTCAGTGACCGACGCTGGCCTGACCGCGGTCGGCACCAGCGGCGCCATCATTGAGTCCGATGACAACGGCGACACCTGGACGCGAACCACCGCCCCCGCCGCTGAATATCGCGCCGTCGCGGGAGATGGCACGTCCACGGCGGTCGCCGTGGGATACCAGGACTCAATGGGGATCATCGTCACCCGCGCGGAGACCACCACCGACACCACCACGACCGTCACCTGGACGAAGGCGACGACCCCGATTGCCCTGGATACCCGGACCCTCTTCGGCGTGGCCTACAACGGCTCGACCTATGCCGCGGTTGGTGCAAATGGAACCATCCTCACCTCCACCGATGGAACGACGTGGACGGATCACTCGCTCAAGCCCCCGAGCCCCCTACCGAATTTTACGGACGTCATTGCGGTAGGAAACGGCTTTCTCACCAGCGCCAACAACGGCGTCGCGGGATTCCTCACTTCCACCGATAGCGGCGCGACTTGGACGCCCATCACGGTGCTCCCTTCGGGATCAAGTTTCAA
>JAQGPE010000032.1 GCA_028293225.1 Akkermansiaceae bacterium
CGATAAAGCCGGTCGCTCCGACGATCCCCAATTTCCTCTCGGCCATATGGCATCAACCATCCGCGCCGCTGCCGTTGATGCAACCGCTTTCCCCCTTTACTTCATCGCATTCTAACCATGTGATGCCGCAGCAATGAGGGCCGTTCTCCTTCCCGCAATCATCTTCTCGACCCTTCCTCTAGCAGCGCAGGTAAAGGAACCCGAAGTCCTTCCCGAAGTTGCTCCGGCAACCGCGACGCCGTCGAATGAGGCCGAGATGGCCCCCATCGTCCCGATCGAGCCGGTGCCGGTTCCCAAGGGCCTGGACGTCTTTCCCCAGGGCAATGCCGACATTCCGGCCCAGCCGAAAAGCATCCACATGGACGCGGACCCCGGCGTGCCGGTCCGCATGGACGGCGCCACCCAGGACATTTTCGTCGATGGCCCCCTGAAAGCCGTGACCGACAATGGCGTGACCATCGTCGGCCAGCGCGGCCACAGCGAAGGCGCGACCCAGAAGATCTATCTCGATGGCAAAGTCCATGTGAACACCCACACCGGGATCGAGATCTTCGCCGATCATGCCGTCGCCGATCCGGACTCCACCACTCTCACCCTCACGGGCAACACCAGCATCTACCGCGGCAACCTCCTGCAGCGCGGCGGGACCGCCGTCTATAACTGGGAAACCCAGAAACTGGATGCCAGTGACATGCGGGCGGGCATGGACCCGATCATCCTGGAAGCCGGCAAGTTCACGATGGAAGATCGTGACGGCAAGCAGGTCTACGTCGGCCACAACGCCGGCGTCACCACCCACGACGTCGAAGACCCCGGCTTCTGGCTCCGCGCCACGGAAACGACGGTCTATCCGGACAAGGTCAATTTCCGCAACCTGAAGCTCTATGCCGGTGACACGCCGATCTTCTGGCTGCCCTATCTGTCCCAGCCGCTCGATGGCGATCTGGGCTACCACTTCGTTCCCGGCGCACGCTCGAACTGGGGCGCCTACCTGCTCAACACCTACGGCATCCTGCTCGGTGAAGGCCAGAACGGCCAGGACCCGTGGCTGCTTTCGAAGTGGCACTTCGACCTGCGCTCCCGCCGCGGCGTCGGCACCGGCGTCGATCTCTCCGACACCCGCCAGAAGGACAATCCCAACCTCACCGGCTTGTCGCTCTATTACTCGAACGACCTCGACCCGAGCCTCAGCCGCAGCGGCGTGACCCGCGGCTTCGTCAATGAAGACCGCTACCGCGTCGCCCTTCAGGAACGCGTCGATTTCAAGTGGGAGACCAATGCCGACTGGCGCCTGGACACCAACCTGAACATCCTGAGCGACCAGTATTACCTGGAGGACTTCCAGCCGGAAGCCTTCCGCAGCGACCCGGCTCCGGACAATACCATCGGCCTCTTCCGCCGCGATGACGCCAGCCTCTTCAGCGTCTACACCCGCCTGCGGCCAAATGATTTCTACCGCTCGGACACCCGCGCGCCGGAAATCGACTTCGACATGGCCCGCCGCCCGATCTTCGGGACCTCGATCCTCCACGAAGGCACCACCAGCCTGGCCTTCGTCAGCGAAGGCATCGGTTCGTCCTCCCTGCCGGACGTCCGCGCCCTGCTCTCCCTGCCCGCCGGCGACCCGCGCGTGCCCTATCTGCTGAACCAGCTCCCGACCTACGAGCGCCAGCTGCTTCAGACCATCCGCTCGCTGCCCCAGGGCAGTCCGGCCCTGCCCGCGCTGACCTCCCAGCTCTTCAGCCCCTCCTACACCCGCTTCAACACCTACCAGGAACTGTCGCGGCCTTTCAAAATCGGCGGCTGGCTGAACATCACCCCTGAGATCGGCGCCGGCTACACCCGCTACTCGGATGTCAGCGGCCCGACCGACTCGGTCGACAGCTTCGCCTTCCATGCCGGGGCCGAGGCTTCGGTGAAATTCGCCAAGGACTACGGCGATGTCGAAAACCGCACCATCGGCCTCGATGGCCTGATGCACGTTTTCCAGCCGTACGCCCGCTACTCCTACGTCTCCACCGACGACCTGGATCCGACCTTCCCGAGCATCGACCGCGAGACCTTCACCACCCGTCCCCAGACCCTGTCGGTCCCGCGCTACACCGCGACCGACAGCCTGCGCGACTGGAACATCGTCCGCATCGGCGCCCGCAACCGCATCCTGACCCAGCGCGACGGCCAGACCTTCGAGTGGCTCTCGATGGACACCTACATCGACGGCTTCATCACCGATCCGGACTACAACCGCAAGTTCTCGAACCTCTACAACGACGTCCGCTGGAATCCCCTCCCATGGTTCGGCCTGAACCTGGAGACCCAGTTCCCGGTCATCGACCAGGGCGACGGCTTCTCCGAAGTCGCGGCCCGCGCCCGCTTCATGCCGAGCGAAAACGTCGAGTTCTCCATCGGCGACCGCCTGCTGGACAACCACCCGGTCCTCCAGGATTCCCACCGCATCGATCTGCGCACCTACCTGCGCCTGACCGAGCACTGGGGCCTCGGCCTGTTCCAGCTCTGGGAACTGGATGACGGCACGCTGGAAATCCAGCAATACACCATCCACCACGACTTCAACCACTGGGTCGCCTCCCTCGGCTTCACCAAGCAGGACAACCGCGTGCAAAGCGAATACGGCGTGGTGCTGAGCTTCACCCTCAAGGACTTCCCGTCCGCCTCCCTGCCTCTGAAGCTGGATGCCGGCGGTGGCACCGATCCCTGATTCCTTCCCGCCTCTCCGTCATTGGACATGACCTCCCCTGCCGATCTCCTCGCCTCGCTCCGTTTCCGCTACGCCACCAAGCAGTTCGACCCCTCCCGGAAAATCCCGGCCGATGCCTGGGAGGTGCTAGAGCAGTCCCTGCTGCTCAGTCCTTCCTCCTGCGGTCCCCAGCCCTGGAAGTTTCTGGTCGTCAACTCGCCGGAGCTCCGGGAAAGCCTGAGAGCCGCCTCCTGGGGCCAGAGCCAGGTCACCGATGCTTCGCATTTCGTGGTCTTCCTGACCCGCACCGATTTCTCCGACGCCGACCTCGATCGATGGATGGAATGCCTCGCCGCCGCCCAGGGCTCCACCGTTGAGTCGCTGAGCGGCTACCGCTCGATGATCACCGGCCTGGTCACCACCATGCTGCCGGACCAGATCTCCGCCTGGAACGCCAACCAAAGTTACATCGCCCTCGGCCAGTTCATGGCCTCGGCCGCGACTCTCGGCATCGACACCTGTCCCATGGAAGGCCTCAGCCCTCTCGCCTACGACGAAATCCTCGGCCTCGCGGACACCGGCTACCGCACCGTCTTCGCCTGCGCCGCCGGCTACCGCGCCGCCACCGACAAATACGCCGAAATGCCCAAGGCCCGCTTCCCGCTCGCCGAGGTCATCGAGCACCGCTGACCCGCCGCTTCGCGATGGCGGCAACGGAGGGGGGACATTCCTGTCCCCCGGCTCGGCAGCTTGCGCTTAGCCTGAACGCCAAGTGTCCGCGGCCCATGTGTCCACCGTTTCACGAAGCTGGCGGGGTGCTTTCTTCCACCTTCCCGAACAGGCGCGGGGGACAAGAATGTCCCCCCT
>JAQGPE010000048.1 GCA_028293225.1 Akkermansiaceae bacterium
GCGGGCGGAGGGGCCGGTTTTCGTCCGTGGCACGCCTCTGGAAATCCTTTTGGGCACACTCCAGGGCTGGCGCGACGAGATGCCGGTGGTGCCGCTGGAAAAGGATGCGACGCTGCCGGAACTGCCCGGCTCGATGCCGGACGGGACCCGGCATGTGAAGCTGACGCCGGGGATCGAGGGCAGTCCGCGGGCCGTTTTTTTCACCGGGGAGCAGATGGCTGCGGATGCGGCGCGGTTGGTCGCGGCGATGGGGTTGACGCCGGAACGGCCGAACCTGGCGGCGGTCTCGCTGACGCATTCGTATGGTTTTTCCAGCATCATCCTGCCGCTGCTGCTGCATGGGGTGCCGATCCTGGCGGTCGAGGTGCCTTTTCCTCGGGTGGTGGCGGAGGCGCTTTCCGGCCACGGAGCGGTGACCGTTTCGGCGGTGCCCTCGATGTGGAAGGCCTGGCACCGCTCGGGGATTCTCGGGGGCTCGCCGATCGTGACCGCGATTTCCGCCGGCGCGCCGCTGTCGTTGGAGCTGGAGCAGGCGGTCTATCGGGACTGCGGGCTGAAGCTGCACAATTTCTATGGAGCCAGCGAGTGCGGCGGCATTTCGTACGACGCCGGCGAGACGCCGCGGACCGACGCCGCCGATCTGGGCACGCCGCTGGACGGGGTGGTCGTGAGCGTGGCGGAGTCCGGGCGGTTTCTGGTCGCCAGCAGTTCGGTGGCGCTCGGCTATCAGGATGCGCGCGAGGGCGAGATCCTCGGCGAGGGCCGCTTTCTGACCCAGGACTACGGCCGCAGCGAGGGCGGACGGCTGTTGCTGGAGAGCAGCGGTGCGGAGTCGATCAATGTGGCGGGGCGCAAGATCGGACCGGCCAAGGTCGAGGCGGCGCTGCTGGCGACCGGAATGGTGGAAAAGATCCGGGCCTTTGGGGTGGCCAGCCCGGACCGCGAGCGGGTGGAGGAAATCACCGCGCTGGTCAGGCTGAAACCGGGCGCCGTGCTGGAAGCCCTGCGGCTGGCGGCGACGGAGCGGCTGGCGGGCTGGGAGGTGCCGCGGCACTGGCTGGAGAGCGATGACGACAGCCTCTGGACGCTGGGGCGCGCCGACCTCAGGCGGCGCTTTCCCTTCCGCTGAGCATGATCCTGGCGGTGGCCAGGACGCGCTCGCCGATGCTGGCTGCGCCGGAAATCTGGATCATCGGGCCCAGGCGGCCTTCGACTTCGGCGTGCAGCGTGAGGAGTTCGCCAGGGAGGGCCGCGCCGAGGATTTTCGCGGCCCGCACCCCGGTCAGGAGGAGATCGGCCAGGGGCGGAATCGCCGGATCGCTCTGAGCCACCACGCCGCCGAGCTGGGCGATGGCCTCGATCAGGATCACGCCAGGGAAGATCGGCTGGCCGGGAAAATGGCCGGGAAAAAAGGGCTCATCGGTGCGGATCCGGTAGCGGGCGACCCCGGATTTCCCGGGAACCAGCTCGACCAACTCGTCGATAAAGCGGAAGCCGGGGCCGTGCGGGAGGGAGGTCAGCGCGTCCTGAAGCATCGGGGCATCAATCCCGGTGACTGCTTGAATGACAAGCCTGTCACGCGCGGGAAATGAATTTGAAGTCGACCCCGGAGGCTGGATTTGTTTAATTTTCAAACACCCCTCCCCCATGCCCCGGGCCGAAAGCCAGATTCTGCGCCACTCCGCCGCCGCTGCGTTTCCGCTGCGTCGCTGGTTGAGAGCGCCGTGGGACTACTTCGCGATGGCGTGCGGCCTTCTGTTCTGGCTGATCGTCGGAACCCTGATCGCGGTGATTTCGCTTCCGCTGCTGGTGATTCTGCCCGCCGCCGTGGCGCGAAAGGTCGGCCGGCGGGTGCTGCACCACACCTTCAAGGTCTTCGTTTTCTACCTGAAGGCCACCGACCTGGTGCACGCCGACCTGCGTTCGCTGGATTCGCTGAAGCACCAGAAGAAGCCGGTGATCATCGCGCCGAACCACACCTCGCTGTGGGACGCGGTCTTTGTCATTTCCAAGCTGCCGGAGCCGATCTGCATCATGAAAAAGGCCATCCTGACCAATCCGGTGCTGGGTGGCGGGGCGCGGCTGGCCGGCTACATCCCGAACGGCGCTTCCGCCGGGATGGTCCGCGCGGCCTCGAACGCCCTGTCGCAGAGCGGGCAACTGCTGCTGTTCCCGGAAGGGACCCGGACGCGGCGGTTCGCGCGCTGGATCAACCCGCTGAAGGGCGGCTGCGCGCTGATTTCCCGCCAGGCCGGGGTGCCGGTGCGGCCGGTTTTCATCCGCAGCAACACGCGCTTCACCGAAAAGGGCTGGCCGCTGTGGAAGCGCCCGGATTTCCCGATCAAGCTGAGCATCGAGCTGGGTGACGAGATTTTCCCGGCGGAGGGTGAAAGCGCCCACGAGTTCACCCGCCGCCTGGAGGAGCTCTACGAGCGCAACCTTTCCCGCGCGCACAAACTGCGCCGCCAGGTGGTCCGCGAGGGGTAAAAAGGGCCCGGAACGCGAGGACGGCGAGAATCTTGTCCGGATTCCGCTTGTGACCTGGCCGGACCGTCCCCTACTTTCCGCGCGCCGCGGACGCCCGTCTGGCGCACCGCGGCTTTCTGCCTGACCATGAAAGCCATCCTCGCCCTTGAAGACGGCCGCCTTTTCGAAGGACGCGCCTTCGGTGCCACCGGAACGACTACCGGTGAGATCTGCTTCAATACCTCGATGACGGGTTACCAGGAAGTGATCACCGATCCCTCCTATCGCGGCCAGATCGTCGCGATGACCTATCCCCAGATCGGCAACTACGGGGTGAACCCGGAGGATGCCGAGTCGTCCTCGCCGCACGTCCGCGGCTTCGTGATCGGGGAACTTTCGCCGGTCGCCTCGAACTGGCGCTCCCGCCAGTCGCTGCCGGACTACTTCGTGGAGCACAACATCGTGGGCATCGAGCACGTCGACACCCGCGCGCTGACCAAGCACCTGCGCTCCGCCGGGGCGATGCGCGCCTGCCTGACCACCGAACTGGACCGCGAGGCCGCGGTGGCCAAGGCCCAGGCCTCTCCGCTGATGGAGGGCATGGACTACGTCGACGAGGTTTCCACGCCGGAGAACTACGTCTGGACCGCCGATTCGCGCCGCTTCGCGCTGGTCAACGCTTCGGCCAACAAGCTTTCGGGGTTCGAGACGCTCAAGGACGTCCGCCACCGCATCGTCGCCTTCGACTTCGGTCTGAAGTGGAACATTCTGCGCCGCCTGCGCCAGGCCGGCTTTGAGGTCGACGTGGTCAATTCCCGCACCTCCGCCGAGGCGGTGCTGGCGATGAATCCCGACGGGATCTTCCTTTCCAACGGCCCCGGGGATCCGGCGGCGCTCGGCTACATCCACGAGGAAATCAAGAAACTGATCAGCAAGAAGCCGGTCTTCGGCATCTGCCTGGGCAACCAGATCCTCGGCCACGTCTTCGGCGGCACCACCTACAAGCTGAAGTTCGGCCACCGCGGCGGCAACCAGCCGGTCAAGGACCTGCGCACCGGCCGGATTTCAATGACGGCCCAGAACCACGGCTTCGCGGTCGATGCCGACTCGCTGCCGTCGAATGTCGAGGTCACCCACGTGAACCTCAACGACAACACGGTGGAAGGCATCCGCCACAAGGACATGCCGGTCTTCTCCGTCCAGTACCACCCGGAAGCCGCCCCCGGCCCGCACGACGCGAGCTACTTCTTCGAGGAGTTCGCCTCGCTCATCGACCAAACGAAGTGATTTCCCAACCGCGAATGGACGCGAATGGACGCGAATTGATTTTGAAGGACGAGGTTTACGCCATCGTCTCTTGCGCCTTTGAAGTCCTGAACGGCCTGGGTCACGGGCTGCATGAGAAGCCTTACGAGAACGCTCTGGCGGTGGAGTTTGCCCACCGCGGAATTCCTTTTGCGCAGCAGCCGAGGTTTTCGGTGCGCTGGAGGAACATCCAGGTGGGTGAATTTATCCCGGATCTGATTGCC
>JAQGPE010000340.1 GCA_028293225.1 Akkermansiaceae bacterium
GCCTGAGCCAACGGGGGCGCTGCTCGGTCTGCTGGGCGGGCTTTCGTTGCTGCGCCGCCGCCGCAACGCCTGAGATTTCCAGGGGTAACAAGCTATCAAAAGCTGCAATGGGAAATGCCGGTCTCTCTGGAGGCCGGCATTTTACTTTGCCGGGCCGCCGGGCTTCAGAAGATCTTGAGGCGGGCGAGGTCCTGGGTGTCGACGAGGCCGACGGCGCGGCCTTCGGCATCGACGACCACCACGTCATCGACGCGATGGGAGCCGATGGTGTTGACGGCTTCGACGGCGAGGGAGTCGGCGCGGACCTGGATGGGGTTGCGGGTCATGAGATCCGCGACCGGCTTGTCGCCGACGTGGGGGTCGAGCTGGTAGCTGCGGGCGAAGTCGCCGTGGGTGAAGATGCCGGCCATTTTCCCGGTGGGGGAGACGACCACGCAGGCGCCGGAGCGGGCCTTTGACATGGCGGCGAGGGTGTCGCGGACGGTGGCCTGTTCCGGGACGGAGGCCATGCGGTCGCCGGCGCGCATGATGTCGGAGACCTTGGTGAGGAGGGCGCGGCCGAGGGCGCCGCCGGGGTGGAAGCGGGCGAACTCCTTTTCGGTGAAGCCGCGAGCCTCGAGCAGGACCATGGCGAGAGCGTCGCCCATGACGAGCATGGCGGTGGAGGAGGAGGTGGGGGCGAGATTAAGCGGGCAGGCTTCGCGCTCGACCGAGGTGTCGAGGGTGACCTCGCTGTGGGCGGAGAGGGTGGAAGAGGCCTTGCCGGTGAGGGCGACGAGGCGGACCTCGAAGCGCTTGATGTGGGGGAGCAGGTCGAGGAGTTCCGGGGTTTCGCCGGAGTAGGAGAGCAGCAGGACCGCGTCGCCATCGGAGAGGATGCCGAGGTCGCCGTGGAGGGCGTTCTGGGAATTCAGGACGACGGCGGTGGCGCCGGTGGAGTTCAGGGTGGCGGCGATCTTGTGGCCGATGTTGCCGGACTTGCCGATGCCGACGACGACGATCTTGCCGCGCTGCTCCAGGGTCTGCTGGAGGATTTCGATGGCGCGGGCAAAGGAGGGTCCGAGGCGCGCGGCCATCTGGCGCAGGGCTTCGGTTTCCATTTCGATCACCTGGCGCGCTTTCGCGAGAAAATCCATGGGCGGAGGATGGCTGGGATCGGGGCCGGGCGGAAATGTAATTTTGGAACGGGGTTACAGGGGGATGATCTGGACGGTCAGATCGTTGTGGAGGGGGAGGGTTTGGCAAAGGGCGGTGACGGCTGCGGCGGTGGGGGCGCGGAAGAGGAGGAAGCCGTGCCAGTCGGCGGCGTCCCAGGGGGCGGTGTGGGCGCTGAGGAGCAGGCCGTCGCGGCGCAGGGCCTCAAGGGCGGCGATTTGGGCGGGGATGAGCGAGTGGTAAGGGGCGTCGACGGGGCGGGTGCGGGTCAGGGTGACCATGAAGCGCGGGACGGTATCGAGGGCGGTTTCGGGATCGAAGTCGGTGGTGGGAGGAAGCTGGTAGGGTGGCTCCGCGAAGATGCCGGCCAGGCGGGTTTGCCACTGGGCGAGGACGGCGTGGCGGTCGGAGTCGGTGCCGTGGGCGGCGCTCCAGGCGACGAAGGGCGGGAGAGGCGACATGCCGTTGAACCAGAAGATGCCGTGGTGGATGGGGGTCAGGATGGCTTCGAGAGAGGGGTTGAAACCGTGACCGCCGTAGCCTGCGGCTCCGCCGCCGGTGGTCATGAGGACCATGGCGCGCTTGTCGCGGGCGAAGCCGGTCTCGAACCAGCGGCCCTCGCCGTACATGCGGCCGTAGGCGAGGACGCGATCGACCCAGCCTTTCAGGATCGCGGGCATGCCGTACCACCAGAGGGGGAAGGAGAAGATCAGCAGGTCGCAGGCTTCGACCTTGCGCATTTCGGCATCGAGCTCCGGGACGAAGCCGGCGTGTTCGGTGGCGTGGGCTTCTTCGACCTGCTGCTTCAGGTAGGCGGGGTCGGCGGTGGTCGTGAAATTCCGGCGGTCGGAGACGGGGTCGAAGCGCTGGGCGTAGAGGTCGGAGAAAACGACCTGGTGGCCGGCGGTGGCGAGGGTCGCGGCGGCGGTGCGGGCCAGGGAGGTGGAGAAGCTCTGCGGCTCGGGGTGGGCGTGGACGATCAGGATGTTGGCCATGAGGGGGAGATTGCCGCATGGGGGTGAAAATCGCAATTACCCACTATTTTGTCACTTACCCACGAAAAGGTGCTAATTGTTCAGCATGAACTATGAGCAATGTCCGATCATGCAGACGTTGGAGGTGATCGGCGGGAAATGGAAGCCGATCGTGCTGCACTATCTGGAGGAGGGGCCGCGGCGGTCCGGGGAGCTCGGGCGGTTGATTCCTCAGGCCAGCGGGAAGATGTTGACCCAGCAGTTGCGGGAGTTGGAGCGGGACGGGGTGATCGAGCGGAAGGTGTATCAGCAGGTGCCGCCGAAGGTGGAGTATCTGCTGACGCCGCTGGGGGAGAGTTTGCGGCCGGTGATGGCGGCGATGTGTGCGTGGGGAGACAGAAGACTTGAAGACGCAAGACGCTAGATTTGAGGGGAGAATCGGAGTCTCAGGAAGAGCGGGCGCGGCGGAATTTGCCGGGGAAGGGGCGTGAGGGCGCGCCCGTCGTGCGTGCTTGCGCACGGTTGGATCCCAGGGGTTTCGCCCCTGGCTGTCTCATTTCGCACCTGCGGCGCTCCGAGGATAAAGTGCGGCCGGAGGCCGGGGGCTTTTGGACGGGGGGCTGGAAAGCCCCCGCTCCTTTCCGCGCCAGAGTGGAGATCAGTCGAGGGGGACGATGCGGATCTTGCCGGCGGGCTTTTGGAGGGCGGCGGCGAGGGTCGGGGCGACGGAGGAGGGAAGGGTCGCGGGAGCTGGCGGGGTTTGGTCGAGGGCGCTTTTGAGGGCGCCTTCGACGAGCTGGCCGCAGTGGATTTTCATCGGCGGGAGGGCGCCGAGATCGCCGGTGAGTTCGTTGGCGGTGAGTTCGCGGGCTTCCTCGGCGGTTTTGCCTTTGAGGAGCTCGGTGGCCATGGAGGCGACGGCGATGGCGGTCTGGCAGCCGAAGGACTGGAAGGAGGCGCGGTCGATGACCTTCTTGCCGTCCTTTTCGGTGAACTTCAGCCACATGCGCAGCATGTCGCCGCAGTCGGGGGAGCCGACGGTGCCGACGGCGTCAGCATCGGCCATTTCGCCCTGATTTTTCGGATCGGCGAGGGCATTGCGGACCTTTTCTTCGAAATCGCTCACGGCGGGACGATGCGGCAGGATCGAATGGATTCAAGCCCGGGCTTGCCAAGCGCCTCAGGGAGGGAAAATCTAACGAAGCAAGGGGCGCTCCGCCCCTTCCCCGAGAGGGTTATGCATTTTCTGGGCATTGAGATCGGTCACGCCGCGACGCGGGTGGTGGCGCTGGACCTGGAGGCCGCTGCGGTGGCCGCTGAGGCGGTGTCGGCCCATGCGTGGATCGAGGGCCTGCCGGACGGCTATCGCGAGCAGGACCCGGCGGTGTGGATCGCGGCGGTGGATCACGCGGTGCGCGAGGTGCTGGGAAAAATCGGCGCGGCGCGCTCGAACGTGGCGGGGATCGGCCTGACCTCCCCGACCGGCGGGATGGTGGTGCTGGACGAGAACAATCACATTTTGCGGCCGGCGAAACTGGGCAGCGATCGCTCCGCGACGCGGCAGGCGGAGGAGATCGCGCGGGCCTTTGGCGGCGCGCCGGGACTGATCGAGCTGGCGGGAAATCCGGTGGAGACCGGATCGCTGGCAGCGCAGTGCCTGTGGCTGAAGCAGCATGAGCCGTATCATTTCCAGCGGGTCTCGCGGGTGCTGACGGCGCAGGATTTCATCGGCTACTGGCTGACGGGCGAGGCCGGGACGGAAGCGGGCACGGCCTCGACGACCGGGCTGTTCGACGTGCCGGGGCGGCGCTGGTGCCGGGACCTGGCGGAGTTTGTGGATGGGCGGATGGGCGAGATGCTGGCGCCGCTGATTTCACCGGCGCAACCGCGCGGGACGCTGCGGCCGGCGCTGTGCCGGGCGTGGGGACTCAACGAAGCCGTGATCGTGGCGCCGGGCTCCGGGGCGGCGGCGCTGGCCGCGCTGGCGGTGGGCGCGGCGTCCGACAGCGATGTGGTGGCGGACCTGTCCGCGGACGGCTCGCTGTGCGGGGTGTCCGACCGGCCGGTGGTCGATTTCCGCGGCGAGGCGACGGCGCTGTGCGATGCCTCCGGGCGCTGGCTGGCGCGGATGGGGATGGCCAATGCGGTGTCCTCCCGTGAGTTCGTGCGGCGGCACTACGGCTGGTCGCCCGCGGAGTTCGAGCGGCAGCTGGCGACCGCGGCGCCGGGAGCGAACGGGCTACTACTGCTGCCGTACCTGTCCGGGGAGATCACCCCGCGGCTGCCGGATGGCGTGGGGGTGCTGCACGGGATCACGCCGGACAATTTTACGCCCGGGAACTTCGCCCGGGCGGCGGCGGAAGGGCTGGCGCTGGGCTTTGGATTCGCCTTCAGCCGGCTGCGCGATCTAGGCTTCGAGCCGAAGGGAGTCCGGGTGGCGCGGGACGCGGGGCCGGCTTTCCAGCAACTGCTGGCGGACGTCTTCGGCGTGCCGGTGGTGGCGATGGCCGGGGTCGGCGGTCCGCTGCTGGGCGCGGCGATGCAGGCGGCGGTGGTGTATTTCCGCCAGAACGGCGAGTCGCTGGGCTTTGACGAGATTTCCAGCTACATCGTGACCGTGGATGAAGGGACGCGCCGCGATCCGGACCGCGGGCGGCACGAGTTTTACCAGGAGTTGCTCGCCCGGCAGCAGTACCTGGTCGAGACCCTGCACTCCGGGGGATTTCTCTGATGGCCGCGAGCAAGAGCAGCGAAATCCGCACCAGCAGGAAGTCGGAGCGGCTGGGGCGTCTGGCAGGCCGGCTGATGCAGGCCTACAGCGCGACCTTGCGGCTGGAGATCGTCGACCGGAGCGGGCTGACGGGGCCGGGTGCGATCGGCGGGCCGGTGGTGTATTGCCTGTGGCACGACAGTATTTTCGTGGTGCCGGCGGCTTGGAAGCAGCTTTGTGGCAAGACCCGCAAGGCGGTGGTGCTGACGAGTGCCAGTCATGATGGCGCGATCCTGGCGAATGCGGTCGGCGTCTTCGGCATCGGATCGGTGCGGGGGTCTTCCTCGCGGCGGGCGATCGGCGCGCTGGTGGCGCTGCGCAAGGCGTTGCGGGACGGGCTGGACACCTGCATCACGCCGGACGGGCCGCGCGGGCCGCGGCATGTGCTGCAGCCGGGGGTGGTGAAGCTGGCGGAAGCGGGGGAGGCGCCGCTGATCCCGATCCATGTGCGATTCTCGAAGCCGTGGCGGTTGAAGACGTGGGACCGGTTCCAGGTGCCGCGGCCCTTCAGCACGGTGCGCGTCATTTTCGACACGGCGATTGCGGTGCCGCCGAACCTTTCGGAAAATGAATTTGAAGACTGGCGCGGGCGCATCGAGGAAGTGATGCGGCGCGGCGACCGCGAAACCTTTTCAGACGACGACCCAAGATGAGCAGCAGCAAAAGCAGCAACGTGATCGATGGCAAAGCGGTGGCCGCCGCGGTGATCAAGGAGTGCCTGACGGAGGTGGACGCCCTGCGCCGCCACAACGTGGTGCCCGGTCTGGCGGTGGTGCTGGTCGGGGAGGATCCGGCGTCGAAGGTCTATGTCGGCGCGAAGGCGCGAACCTGCCTGGAGCTGGGGATTTACTCACGGAAGATCGAGCTGCCGGCGGAGACGACGCAGGAGGAGCTGATCGGGGTGGTGCATGACTTGAACCGCGATCCGGCGATCCACGGGATCCTGGTGCAGAGCCCGCCGCCGAAACACATCGATGAAGAGGCGGTGATCCGGGCGATCGATCCGCGTAAGGATGTGGATGGCTTCCACCCGGAGAACGTGGCGAAGCTGGCGCTGGAGGATCCGACCGGTTTCGTGCCGTGCACGCCGGCCGGGTGTCTGCGGCTGCTGAAGGCGGCGGGGATTTCCACGACCGGGGCGGATGCGGTGGTGATCGGGCGGAGCATGATCGTGGGCAAGCCGATGGCGTTTCTGCTGATGGCGAAGGGCACGGATGCGACGGTCACGATCGCGCACTCGCGGAGCACGGACCTGCCGGGGATTTGCCGGCGGGCGGACATCCTGATCGCGGCAGTGGGCCGGCCGGAGATGGTCAAGGCCGATTGGGTCAAGGACGGCGCGGTGGTGATCGATGTCGGGATCAACCGGGTGGATGATCCGTCCACCAAGAAGGGCTACCGGCTGGTGGGCGACGTGGCGTATGATGAAGTCGCGCCGAAGTGCCGGGCGATCACGCCGGTGCCGGGCGGGGTGGGGCCGATGACGATCGCGCTGCTGATGAAGAACACGCTGCAGGCGGCGCGGCAGCAGACGAGGGTGGTTTGAGCCGGTGAGGCGTTTCCGATCGAAAGGCCCTGGAAGATTGCTTTCAGCTTGTCATCGCGGTGTGGATTTCCAGGCTGTGGTGGCGGCTATGAAGATCCTTCCTTCTATTTGGCTATAGGGTTTTCGCTTTCCGCCATTCACAGCCGCGCCGGTCTGAGATGACATCTTGTCCGATCAGACCGGCGGTCTGTTTTATGAGATGAATGCGATTTATCTGCGGCGCAAATTGAAGGTGATCCTGGCTCCGGGGCATGGAGAAACCTCTCCGACGGCCCTTGCGGCGCTGCAGAAAAATCTGAACAGCCTGGGGTATGTTCTCGATCTTGAGGTGTGCGACCGGCTTCGCGGCTACTCTTCTGAAGAGCTGACGAACTTCTCTGCCGCCCTGGTGACGAAGTTGCAGGTCATGGTGGGAGCGCACCGTGAGTACCGGCCGATGTATCCTGATTTCCCTCGGCACGTCATGGCGCTGGCAGAGGCCGAGTTGTATTGGAACGCTTTGATCCACTATCTCACGAACCGGTTGCCGTCCCAGGATGCCCGGGCGCGTCCGGCTCTGCTTGGCGGGGAGGCTCCGAAGGTTATCGCGCTGGG
Organism: Akkermansiaceae bacterium; assembly: GCA_028293225.1. Classification (GTDB taxonomy): domain Bacteria; phylum Verrucomicrobiota; class Verrucomicrobiia; order Verrucomicrobiales; family Akkermansiaceae; genus Haloferula. The sequence continues at coordinate 7,040 of JAQGPE010000340.1, forward strand.
GTCCACCGAGGACTTCGAGCGCATTTTCATTCAACTGGCGGGGGCGAAATCAGCGCTCTCCGAGGAGGACCGCTCGGACCTGAAGGGTATCGTCGCGACTTATCGGGACGACATTCTGCGTCTGGTTCCAGGAGAGATCCCGGTGAAGGAGAACCTGGCGGTGCTGGCTGCCGCTCTGTTGGAGTCGACGACCTACGCCGCGGCGCAGGAGTGGGTGGCGACCCGGATCGCCACCGCGACCGATATCCTGCGGCTGGCAGTGGCGATGAGCGGTGGGGATCCGTCGCTGGCGGAGGCGGCCAAATTCCGTCAATTCCGGCGGCCCGAACGACGGCTGCTGCTCTCATGGCTGGAGCGCTGCAGTGCGCCGACGGAGGACATGCTGCGATGGAAGGGGCGCTGGATCAGGCTGGGAGAGCGATTGCATCCCGGCGAGCAGGCGGAGAAGTATCCCAAGGCGTACGCGGCTTTTGAAGTTCTGCGCAACGACCTGCCCTATGAGACTTTCAATTCGAAGGTCGAGCGGTGTCTGGCCGCGGGCGATGCGGGAGGTGCGATCCAGTACTTGAGTTCCAGGCCGGGCGAGCTGACCCGGCGGTTGGATCATCTGCTGCGAATCGCGACGGATCCTGACGAGGTCGTTGCCGCGTTCAAGGTCGCGGCGCCGAAGGTTTCGACACCCGTGGTGTTGCAGGCCATGGGGCACTTCGCCCACCGGGATGAGCCGCAGGATCTCAGGACTTTCTTTCCCAAGGGCAACGTGGGAAAGGTCCAGGCGATTTCCAATGAATTGCCGCCGCTGGCTGCCGGGCTGGCTGGGGTGGTCCTCGCCATCTGCGAGGACGCGCTGGTGGAGCGCTTTGCCAAGCTGCCGCCGCTGGGGCGGTGTTACATCGATCCGGCGCTGAAGGATTTCGCGGTGCCGTTTTCGCAGCGGTCCGCATCGAAGTCGCTGCGCGCGCTGGCGAGGGGCAGCCGCATCCCGATGGAGG
>JAQGPE010000078.1 GCA_028293225.1 Akkermansiaceae bacterium
GTCGGGGTGACCTCGGCGGTCGGTCCCGGGGTGTCGAGGTGGACCTTGTAGTAGGCGGCATTTGCGACCTCGCTGGCGTGGCTGAAGTCCGAGGCGCGGTCGTCTTCCTTCACCACCAGTTTGCCGAAGACCGGCATCAGCGAGAAATTCGCATAGTCGCCGATCCACGGGCTGGGCTGGTGGGTCTGGCGGATGCCGCGGATCTGCGATTTCCGGTACTGGTAGTAGAAGGTGTTCTTGGCCGGCTCCGTGTAGGGAGCCCACACGTTCATCGGGAACGGCAGGGCGATCGCCGGAAAGGTATTCCCGTGGGAAAAGCCGCCGGTCGAATCCGTCCCCTGGAGCGGATTGGCGAGGCGAACGGGTGGCGTCTCCGCCGCAGTGGCGGATAACGCCGTCAGCGCTGACAAAAGCAGCAGTGCGGACGAGAGTCGTTTCATGATGGGTGATGTCGAACGGGCACGTCTGGACGAAAGCCCCCGGCCCGGGGCGGGGCTCCAAAACGTCGTTGAATCGATCCAATCTTACACGCTCAAGCAAATCAAGTGATCTGGAGCGCGATGCCAGAAGGGATGGTCCCGCCAGCATCGCGTATGAGCTTTCTGTGACAAGAAACGTTCACCATCCACCGCCGAGCGCCTTGATCAGACGGACCGTGGCGATGTAGCCCTGTGCCTGGACGCGGGCGGCCGAGCGCTCGCTGGCGAGGCTGGTGCGCTGGGCGTCCAGAAACTCCAGGTAGCTGACCGAGCCGCTTTCGTAGCGCTGGCGGGCCAGATCGGTGGCCTTGGTGGAATGCGTGACCGCATCGCGCAGGGCATCCGACTGGGTGCGGCGGTAGTGAATCTGGGTCAGCGAGGTCTCCACGTCCTTGATCGCGCCGAGCACCGACTGGCGGTAGGCGGCGATGGCCTCGGCATTCGCGCCGCGGGCACGCTCGACCTTGGCATGGTTCACGAAGCCGCCGGTGATCGGCAGGGTGACGCTGGGACCGAAGCTCCAGACGCGGCTGTCCGACTGGAACAGGCTGGCGGTGTCCTTGCTGGAGAAGCCGCCCTGTCCGGTGAGGCTGACCGCCGGGAAGTAACCCGCGATGGTGGCACCGATGTCGGCATTGGTGGAGGCCACCTTGCGCTCGGCGGAGGCGACGTCCGGGCGGCGCTCCAACAGGTTCGCAGGCACGCCGGCCGGGATCTGTGGCGGAGCTCCGTCCAAAGCGCGCACGGCGATATCGAAGGTGCTGGCAGGCTGGCCGCACAGCACGGCGAGCACGCTGACCGTTTCCTCGCGCTGGCGCTTTACGTCGGCTTGGTCGGCCTTGGTGGTGGCGAGTTCGCTTTCCGCCTTGGCCAGATCGGTCTCTGGAATGGTCCCGGCGGTGAAGCGCTGGCGGATCAGGCCCAGGCTGTTCTCCTGGCTGGCGACGGTGCGATTGATCGCCTCCAGCTCGGTGTCATAGCTACGCAATAGGTAGTAGTTCAAAGCGACATCGCCATTCAGCGAAAGCAATACGTTGTGATAGTCCGCGGTGGTGGCGTCAGCCGTGGCTTTCACCGACTCGACATTGCGGCGGATGCGGCCCCACAGATCGACCTCGTAGCTCAGCGTCAGTGGCACATCGTAGCTGTTCAGCATCGCGGAAGGAATCGACAGCGGCACCGGCGAGGCGGAGTTGCCGGAGGTGCGCTGGCGATTGGCACTGGCCTTCAGAGAGGCGTCCGGGAAGTAGGCGATCTTGCTGACACCGAGCGTCGCACGCGCCTGGTCGACCCGGGCCATCGCGCCGCGCAGATCCTGATTGTTCTGGAGCGCCTGCTTTTGGAGCCGGTTCAGTTCGCTGTCGTGGAAGACGGTCCACCACTCGCCGCGCGGAGCGTTGTCGCGCGGCTGGGCGGTCTGCCATTTCCACTGGGCGGGAGTCTGCTGGGTGGTGTCCGGCTTCTGATAGTCCGGACCCATGGTGCAAGCCGTCAGAATGACCGAGGAGGCCGCCAGGGAAAGCAGCTTGAGGGATGATGTTTTGGAAGGGGTCATCGGGCGATCAGGCTACAGGGATTTCCAGGGCGGTGGTGTCGGGAGCGGAGCCCGCCTCACGGGCGGCGCGCTTGGCGGCCCGGCGCTGACGCCAAGTGATCACGTCATCGAGCAGCGAATAGACGACCGGCGTGGCCAGCAGGGTCAGCAGCAGCGACATGATCTGCCCGCCGATGACCACCCCGGCGGTGGCGTGGTTGGTGGCCGCGCCGACGCCTTTCGAGAACATCAGCGGGATCATGCCGGCCACGAAGGCCAGCGTGGTCATCAGGATCGGCCGCAAGCGGTCGCGGTTGGCGTGCAGGATGGCATCCAGTCGCGGCATGCCCTCCCGCCGCAATTGCAGCGTGTGGTCGATCTGGAGAATGCCGTTCTTCTTCACCATCCCGAACAGCACCAGGATCCCGAGCACCGAGAAAATATTCAGCGACTGGTGGAACAGGATCAGCGACAGGATGGCAAACGGCAGCGTCAGCGGCAGCGCGATGAGAATGGTGAAGGGGTGCACCCACGACTCGAACTGTGCCGCCAGGATCAGATACATGAAGATGAAGGCCATGCCGAAAGCGGTCACGAAGGCGATGCCAGCTTTCTTCAGCTCCTTCGAGCGGCCGGTCGGGCCGGTGTCGTAGTCAGCCGGCAGATTCTGCTTCTTCACGATCGTGTCGATCGCTTCCTGGATCTGGCTTTCGCCGATGCCCGGCGCCGGGTTCGCGGTGATGGTCACCTGGCGGCGGCGGTTGGCGCGGTTGATCTGCGCCGCGCCTTCGCGGGCCTCGAAGCTGACAACATTCGAGAGCGCCACCGAGCCGCCCTTGGTCGAGGGCACGGTCATCAGGCTCAACGCCTCCTGGGTATTGCGGTAGGGCGCCTCGGATCTCAGGTGGATGTCGTACTGCTCGCCGCCCTCATTGTAGGTGGAGACATCCGCCCCACCGACCAGCAGCCGCAGGGTGTTCGACAGATCGGAAATATTCACGCCGAGCTGGCCGGCCTTCGCACGGTCCACGGTGGCGGTGATCTCCGGCTTGCCATTGATCAGAGTGGAGTCCACGTCGCGGATGCCGGGGATCTCGCGAACCTCCTTCAGCGCGGCTTCGGCAGCGGCATTGATCCGGTCGAGCTCAGGCCCGGCGATCATGTACTGCACGTTGGCACTGGAGTCGCCAGTGCTGAAAGGCGGCACCTGCAGCACGGTCAGGCGCAACTCCGGCGGGTAGTGCGGGACGATGTCGCGGCGCACGCGGTCCATGATCGCCTCCTGGTCATCCTGGCGTTTCGCAGGGTCGCTGAGGCGGACGTAGATGCCGGCCTTGTTCGGGGTGCGCTGGTCGTTGTCGCCGATGGTCAGCAGCGTGTACTCCACTCCCGGCATCTGACGGATTTCACGCGCCACGCGCTCGGCCGTGATCTGGGTCGCGGCCAGGGTGGTGCCCTCCGGGGTGCGCAGGTTCACCAGGAACTCCGCATCCTCCGTCGGCGGCAGCAGCGCCTTCTGCACCACCTTCATCATCGGCACCACGCTGAACAGCGCGGCAAAGCAGGCGATCACCACGATCCAGCGATGCTTCATCGAAAAACGCAGCAGACCCATGTAGCCGGTCTCGGCCGGACGATAGAAGAGGTTCACCAGCTTCTCCATCCAGCGCTCGATGAAGTTCGGCCGCTTCAGCGAAAGCATGCGTGCCGACAGCGCCGGGGCGAGCGTGAAGCTGACCAGCAGCGAGACCACGATGGCGAAGGCCATGGTCAGGCCGAAGCTGCTCAGGAACTTACCGACGATGCCGCTGAGGAAGGCGACCGGCACGAAAACCGCCAGCAGCGACAGCGTGGTCGCCATGACTGCCAGGCCGATTTCCTTGGTGCCGCTGATGGCCGCGTCGAAGGGCTTCTCCTTCTTCTCGTGAATGTGGCGGAAGATGTTTTCCACCACGATGATGGCATCATCCACCACGATGCCGACAGCCAGCGCGAGGGCCACCAGGCTGATCGAGTTCAGCGTGACATTGCCCACCCACATCACGCCGAAGCTGGCGATGATCGAGGTGGGAATGGCCAGCGCCGAGATGAAGGTGGCGCGGCCGTTGGCCAGGAAGAACAGCACGATCAGCGCGGCGAAAATCGAGCCCAGCACCAGGTGCTCCTTCACCGCGTCCGTGCTGGTGCGGATGACCAGCGAGTTGTCACGAACCACTTCCACGCTGTAGCCGTGCGGGATCGTCTTGCGGATATCCTCCAGGCGCTCCTTCACCGCATCGACGACGGCGATCGTATTTTCCCCCGACTGCTTGCGGATCGACAGCGTCACGGTCGGCTGACCATTGCGCACCGCCACGGTCTGCTGCTCCTCCGCGCCGTCCTCCAGGCGGGCGACATCGCTGAGCCGCACCAGGCCGCCGGATTTCTCCTTCACCACGATCCGGCCGATGTCATCGACACTCTGCGCCTTGCCCAGCACGCGCAGGCCGGACTCGTAGCCGGAGCCCTTCACATTGCCGCTGGGGATCTGGATGTTCTGTTGCTTCAGCGCGGTCTGGACGTCGATGGCCGTGAGGTCAAAGGCCCGCAGGCGCACCGGATCCAGCCAGATATTGATCTGCCGCTTCTGCGCGCCGAGCAGGGTCACCTGCCCCACCCCGGCGACGCTTTCCAACTGGCGGCGCACCACCTTGTCGGCCAGCTCGCTGATGTCCCGCACCGGCTTGTCGGCCACCAGCGAGATGCTCATGATCGGCTCTGCGTCCGGATCCAGCTTTTCGACGATCGGCGTGTCGATGGCGTCGGGCAGGTTCGAGATGATGCGTGTCACGCGGTCCCGCACCTCCTGTGCGGCGACGTCGATTTTCTTATCCAGCGTGAAGGTCACCAGCACCTGGGAGATACCCTCCGTGGAGCTGGAGCGGACCTCATCAATGCCGCTGACGGTGTTAACGGCTTCCTCGATCTTGTCGGTGATCTCGGTTTCGATTTCCTTCGGCGTGGCGCCGTCCAGGCGCGTTACGACGGACACCGTAGGGAAGTCCACCTTCGGGAAACGGTCGACCGGCAGCCGGGTGTACCCCAGCACGCCGACCACGACGAAAACGAGCACGA
>JAQGPE010000143.1 GCA_028293225.1 Akkermansiaceae bacterium
GTTGGCGGCATGCTGAAAGGCGTAGTGAAGGGCGTTGGTGGTGGTCGAGGCATGCAGTGTCACGATGCCGGGACTGCGCATCAGCAACTCGGCGGCGTATTCGAACATGGCATCCCACAAAGCCTGCGGCGAGCTGCCGCGGTTGAGCAGTTCCACCGCTTTGCCGGAGGCTTCGTCCCAGGTCGCGGTGCGGAGGGTGGTCAGCATTTCCGTGGTCGTGCCGGCTTCCCAGGTACCGCCCTCCCAGGCGGCGCGGATTTCACGCAGGCGCTCCAGGTTTTTGCGGCCGGGACGATCGGCGAGGTCGTCGCGCTTGGCCGGGCTTTCCTCGTTGTGAGAAAGCAGGGCATAGGAAAGGGAGCGCAGGACCGGCTCGGCGTGCTGCCAGCCGATGGTCTGCAGGGTGCGCCAGCTGTTGGCGACATAGATCGCCTTGTGCCCGATGTCGCGGTAGTCGCGGGCGCCGTAGCGGCACATGAGGTCGAAGACCTGCTGGGCGCCGACCCCGCGGGCGAGACCGGCGGCGGCGGCATCCGCGCACTCCACATCCCAGGCATCCATGGCGGTGGTGAAGATCGAGCAGGCCTTGTCGGCGGTGGGGACGGCGCTTTCAAAGACCGAGGGCATGGTCCAGTCGCCCTCCTCGACATCGCGGGCCTGTGAGGCTTTGAACTGGTCGAGCGCCCAGAAGATCGGCAACCAGCGGTCGCAGTCGGGGGAATTGAGGCTGGCGAGATAGGCGGAGTTGACCACCAGGACGGCGTGGAATTTGAAGCCGACCGGGCGGGGTTGGATATTGCGGATGCCCGCCAGCAGGGTTGCGGCGACCACATCGCGACAGGACAGGCCGCACTTGATGCGCTGACCGATTTCCTCCAGCAGGCGGTCGCGGGAAGTCAGTTCAAGGAGTTGCACCAGCGGCTCGATCTCCGGGCGGAAGCGGACCATGCCGGCGGTGACCTTGGCGTCCGCGGCGGAGACGATGGGAAAACGGCCGAAAAAGCCGCCCATGCCGGCCAGGGTTGCCGCCTCAAGGAATTGTCGCCTGCTCGGATTCATCGCGGAAAATCAGCCTCCCCTGATCGACCGGTGAAGATGCAGCGCGTGCCGTGCGGATGCAAGAGAGGAACTTCGACAATCCGGCCGGAAACGGGGGTATTTCGGGCATTGCGACGATCTGCGCAACTTCGGGCTGGCCGGAAGGTTTTCCGTTGCGAGCATGGATGCCGCGCTGACCTTGCCGACGAATCCGATGCCCATTTCCCGTACGACCCCAGCGACCCATGCCGCCGGCGACGAAGAGGACGTGGGGCTGATGGCGCGTATCGCCGAGGGTGATGAGATCGCTTTCCGGATTCTCGTGGAACGCCACCAGAATGCGGTGGTCGGGACGGTGGCGCGCATGCTGAACGATGCGACCGAGGCCGAGGACATCTCCCAGCAGGTCTTCATCCGTATCTGGAAGCACGCCAAACGCTGGCGGCCGGAGGCAAAGTTCACGACCTATCTTTTCACCGTTACCCGGAACCTGGTTTTCAACGAGAGCCGCCGCCGTTCACGCCGCAAGGAGGTCTCCACCGACGAGCGCGAGGAGGATTCCGGCTTTCAAGTGGCCGCCGATCCCCGGCACGAGCCCCAGGAAGAGGCGCTGAAGAGCGAGATGCATTCGGAGATCGACCGGGCGATTTCCACTCTGCCGGAGGCGCAGCGGACCGCTGTGATCCTGTACAGCTACGAGTCGATGCCTTATGAGGAGATCGCCGTGGTGCTGAAGACGTCGGTGTCCTCGGTGAAGAGCCTGCTGTTCCGCGCGCGGACGACGCTGCGCGAAAAGCTGGCGAGCTACATGGCGGAGTAAGACTCTCCCTCCCCGCTCAGAGGCGGTTGAGATCGAGATCGGCGGCGAGGACTTCCGCCAGCGAGTCGACGACGTAGTCGGCGCGGTGGTCGAGCAATTGCTGCCGGGTGAAGCTGCCGGTGGCCACGGCCAGGCATTTCGCACCCATGGCGTGGGCGCAGGCAATGTCCTTTGGCGTATCCCCGATCACGAGGGCATCGGAAGGTGCGAAATCGCGACCGGCGTGAGCGGCGGCGCGTTCCAGGGCCACAGGGCCGAGCAGATTGCGGTCGGCGTGGTCGCTGCCATAGGCCCCGAAGGCGAAATAGCGTTCCAGGCCGTAGTGCCGCATCTTGGCCGCGGCGCCGCCGGAGATATTGCCGGTCAGCAGACCCAGGCTGACATCCGGGAGGTTTTCGAGGTGGGTCAGCAGCTCGGGTGCGGCAGGCAGGACATGGCCCGGAAAACCGCCGTGGACCAGATTCCACTCGAGACGTCTCAGGTAAGCGGCGAAGAAGGCCTCGGTCTGGGCGAGTTCCTCGTCGCGGTCGAAATGGCGGTAAATGCCGGCAATCACGCCGAGATCCGTGCTTCCCGCCAGATCGAACTCCGGTCCATCGGCGCCGAAGCATTCGCTCACGGCCTCCTGCAATGAACGCAAACCGGCACCCCCGCTATCCACGAGGGTGCCGTCGATATCAAATAGCCAGAGACTTGGCCTCACCTGGGAGTCAGCTCTTGCTGGCTTTGGCGGCCTTTGTCGCCTTGGCGGCCGGGGCTGGAGCAGGTGCCGGCTCAGGCTCGGGTTCGGGTTCTTCAGACTCCTCTTCCCCGGCTTCCGTTTCTTCGGAAGTGGCGTTGGAGATGTCGGAAGCGGCGTCATCCGCGGAATCACCGGCAACGAGTTCCTCTTCGGAAAGCTCTTCGCCTTCTTCATCCTCCTCAAAGTCGTCTTCTTCCAGCAGCTCGCCGTGGAAGAGGTGGAACTTCCGCTTGCGCTGGTGCGCGGGCAGAGGCGAGAGCGTCATGCCGACGGCACGGCCATTGAGGCGCGGCTCCTGGTCGACGTGAGCCATCGTTTTGAGGTCTTCGATGATGCGGGTCATCATGACGAAACCGAGTTCCTTGTGGGCGTTTTCACGACCGCGGAACTGGAGGACCATGCGGACCTTGTGACCTCCGTCGAGGAAGGTTTCGGCACGACCCATCTTGATGTTGTAGTCGTGCTGGCCGGTACCCACGCGGAATTTGACTTCCTTCATGCGGGTGGCGCTCTTGGATTTCTGCTTCTTCAGCTTCGATTGCTCGTACTTGTATTTCCCGTAGTCGACGATGCGACAGACGGGAGGGTCGGCATTCGGAGCGATTTCGACGAGATCGAGGCCGATTGCTTTCGCTTTTTCCAGGGCCTCGCGAGCGCTCATCACGCCCATCTGGTCACCGTTGAAAAGCACGACGCGAACTTTCGGCGCGCGAATACGGTCGTTGACGCGCGTCATGTCACGCTGTTGACGACCCCTGAAGTTTCCTTTTGATGGCTTGGCGATGGCTTTGTCCTCCGTACGTTCAGTGCGACACAGGCGGGCGCGGAAAATCCGCACCTCCGCTTGCGAAGGGGTGAGTGGAACTGTGGCCCGGATCAGAGATCATACGGAGCCAAAAGCGTGGGGCCGGTCCCAATGACCGGTCTTGTAAACCCTCGAATATCGTTCCAAAGAAAGCATTTGTGGCGAATTGCCAGTCTCCTGCGGGTCGCGGCAGCTCAGTTGAAGGGCGTTCCTTCTCGTTCGCTTCGCGGGCAGCTAGGGAGACAACTACCCTGTTTGGAGGCGCCCCGCAAGTGCCATTTTACCGGAATACTTCCGAGGCACATTTTGAGGGATTCGCAACTGAGTTATGCGATTATAATCTACCTAACATTTCCCACTCAAAAATAGCATGGCTATTCCGGGAAACCGGTGTCATAGTATGAAATGAATACGTTGGAAATGGGACCCGTAATGAAATCCAAGCGCAACTTGACCCGGTTCACCTACGAGAACACGGCATTTCAAGGCTGGCGTCTATGCCTCAGCCGGGGCGGGGCCACCTT
>JAQGPE010000144.1 GCA_028293225.1 Akkermansiaceae bacterium
GCCCGATCCTGATGACCACCCTGGCCGCGCTGCTTGGCGCCCTGCCGCTGATGCTGGGCAAGGGCGTCGGCTCCGAGCTGCGCCACCCGCTCGGTGTGACGCTGGTCGGCGGCCTGCTGGTCAGTCAGGTGCTGACGCTCTACACCACGCCGGTCATTTACTTGTTCTTCGACGGGATTTCCGAGCGCATCCGCCGCCGCCGTCGCGCGGAGGTATTGGTTCACCCCAAGCACGAGTCCACCCCTGCCTGATCCGGTCATGGGCTTCGCGGAAATCTTCATCAAGCGACCGGTGGCGACGACGCTGCTGACGATCGCGCTGTGCCTGGCCGGCATCCTCGCCTACCAGGGACTGCCGGTCGCACCGCTGCCGCAGGTGGATTTCCCGAACATCAATGTCAGCGCCTCCCTGCCCGGCGCCAGTCCGGAAACGATGGCCACCTCGGTCGCGACGCCGCTGGAACGCGCGCTCGGCCGCATCCCGGGCATCAGCGAGATGACCTCCAGCAGTTCGCTGGGCTCGACCAACATCAACATCCAATTCGACCTCGACCGCGACATCAACGGCGCGGCGAACGACGTGCAGGCCGCCATCAATGCCGCCCGCCCGCTGCTGCCGTCCGGCATGCCTTCCAATCCGAACTACCGGAAGGCGAACCCGGCCGACGCGCCGATCATGATTCTCTCGCTGACCTCGGAGAGTCATACCCAGGCCGAGCTCTACGACACCGCCTCCACAGTGATCGCGCAGAAGATTTCCCGCCTGCCGGGCATCGGCCAGGTCAGCGTCGGCGGCGGGTCCCTCCCCGCGGTCCGGGTCTCGCTCGACAGTCAGAAAGTCGATGCCGCCGGGGTCTCGATGGACGCGATCCGCACCACGATCGCCAGCAACAACGTCAACCGGCCGAAGGGCTACATTGAGGACAAGGACAAGGTCTGGCAGGTCACCTCGTCCGACCAGATTTCCAAAGCGGCGGACTACCTGCCGATGATCGTTCGCTACCAGGACGGCGCGGCGCTGCGGCTGTCCGACCTGGGCAACGTGGTCGACTCGGTCCAGGACACAATGACCTACGGGACCACCAACGGCATCCCCTCCGTCTCGCTGGTGCTCTTCCGCGAGCCCGGCGCGAACATCCTTTCCACCTGCGACAACGTCAAAGCCCTGATCCCGAAGCTGTCCGAGGCGCTGCCGGCGGCCATGACGCTGAACGTGATCATGGAGCGCACCGCCTCGATCAAGTCGTCGCTGGCAGAGGTGCAGCACTCGCTGATCCTGGCGGTGATCCTGGTCGTGCTGGTGGTGTGGATTTTCCTGCGGCGGATGTCCGCGGCGCTGATCCCCGGTGTGGCGGTGCCGGCTTCGCTGCTTGGGACCTTCGCGCTGATGTGGGTGTTCGGCTTCAGCATCGACAATCTTTCCCTGATGGCCCTGACCATCGCGACCGGCTTCGTGGTGGATGACGCGGTGGTGGTGCTGGAAAACATCACCCGCCACATCGAGCAGGGCATGCCCGCGGTCGAGGCTGCCAAGCTGGGGGTGAAGGAGGTGACCTGGACGGTCTTCTCGATGAGCATTTCGCTGGTCGCCGTCTTCATCCCGATCCTGTTCATGGGCGGAGTGGTTGGACGCCTGTTCCGGGAGTTCGCCATCGTCCTGTCGATCGCCATCGCCGTGTCGCTGGTCATTTCCCTGACCACCACGCCGATGATGTGCGCGCGGCTGCTGGCCCACCGCGAAGGGGAAAAACCGCCGGGCCCTATTTCGCGGACCATCGAGCGCTTCTTCGACTGGCTGCAGCGGGTCTATGCCAAAACCCTGGCGCTGGCGCTGACCCACTACTGGCTGACCCTTTTTGCCCTGGTGGCCTCCATGGCCTTGTCGGTCGATCTTTACGTGCGCAGTCCGAAGGGCTTTTTCCCGGAGCAGGACACCGGGCAGATCCGCGGCAATGCCGGCGGCGACCAGAGCATCTCCTTCCAGGCGATGCGGGAAAAGACCATCGAGTTCGCCGAGGTCATCATGAAGGACCCGGCGGTCGATTCGATGAATGCCAGCACCGGCGGCGGCGGCTGGGGCGGTTCCCGCAACAACGGCAACTTCTTCATCTCCCTGAAGCCTTTGAAGGAGCGCAAGGTCAGCGCCCAGGACGTCATCCTGCGCCTGCGCAAGGCCACCAGCCACATCCCCGGCGCCAGCCTGTGGCTGAACCCGAGCCAGGACATCCGCATTGGCGGCCGCGCCAGCAATGCCTCCTACCAGTATACGATCCAGTCGGGTGACCTGAAACTACTACGTTCATGGGAGCCGAAGGTCCGGGACGTCCTGATGGCCAACCAGCTGATCAACGAGGTCAACAGCGACTTCCAGGATAAGGGCGGCCTCACCCGCATCACCGTCGACCGGGAAAAGGCCTCGCGCCTCGGTATCACCATGGCGCAGATCGACGGCGCGCTGAACAACTCCTACGGCCAGCGCCAGATCTCACCGATCTACACCACCCTGAACCAGTATCAGGTGGTCCTGGAAATCCAGGAATCCCAGCGCCAGGACCCCTCCGCCCTGCAATTGGTCAATCTGAAGACGGCCGCCGGAGCGACCGTGGCGCTCAGCACCATCGCCACCTGGGACGCCGCACCGACCCCGCTGTCGGTGAATCATCAGGGGCAGAATGCGGCGATCACCTTCTCCTTCAACATCAACCCCGGCGAGTCCTTCAGCGAGGTCACCCGCACGATCAACGAGGGAGTCCACGCCCTGAACATGCCGGAAGACGTCCAGGCTGGCTTCGCCGGTTCCGCGGGCGCTTTCCAGGCCTCTCAGGACAGCCAGACGCTGCTCATTCTGATTGCCCTCGTGGTCATCTACCTGACGCTTGGGATTCTCTACGAAAGCTTCCTCCATCCGCTGACCATTCTCTCCACCCTGCCCTCGGCCGGAGTCGGCGCGCTGCTGTCGCTGCGCCTGCTGAAGATGGACTTCGACACCATGGGCTTCCTGGGGATTTTCCTGCTGATCGGAATCGTGAAAAAGAACGCGATCATGATGATCGACTTCGCCCTGAATGCCGAGCGCACCCTGGGGCTCGGCCCGCGCGAGGCGATCATGGAGGCCTGCGACAAGCGCCTGCGGCCGATCCTGATGACCACCCTCGCCGCCCTGTTCGGCGCCCTGCCGCTGGCGATCGGCTTCGGCGAAGGCTCGGAGCTGCGGCGTCCGCTCGGCGTCTCCATCGTTGGCGGTTTGATCCTCAGCCAACTCCTGACGCTTTACACCACGCCGGTCGTTTACCTGATGCTCGACAGCCTGCGCCATCGC
>JAQGPE010000347.1 GCA_028293225.1 Akkermansiaceae bacterium
TCGTATTGGGGGATGGCTCTGGGCGTTGCCGGAGCCGCCGTCTTGGGCTATGGAATCCTAGCAGCCTCTGTTCCGGCGGTTTTTGCCTCTGCGGTCCTGAGCGGCGCCTCCCAGGGGGCCAGCCAGCTGGCTGCGATGTCGATAGCCCGCGAGTACCTGTGGGAACACGATCTGACCACGGGTTTCGTGCGGTTGAATGTGTTCGGTTACAGCGCGGGTGCGGCTACCGTACTCGTGACGGGTGCATTGGTCCCGGCCATGGGCCTGAGCGGGGCCATTACCTTGATTTGTGCACTGGCGTTGGTCATCACGACGGGCACACTGATCTTCTTCACAGTCCGGAGAGGTCTGCTGAAACCAGTGCAGCCAGCTGTTCCGGAAGCGTCCGGGATAGCTGTCCGCTGAAGGGTGAAGGAGGTGGGTTGAGTCTGGCCACCACCTCCGGATCCTGGTACACGTCCGCAGGGGTATCTTTCATGGCTTGAACATCCGCGACGCCCTTGGGATCGCTTCGTCCATGGCGGCCAAAAGCGGCGGCGGAATTTCAATGAATTTTTCATCAGAGGCACCAGATCCGTTTGAACAACATCTGAGGGTCGAAACCGGCGTCGTGCACTCATGGCAGTCCTGCCCGCGTTTACCTTCCGCAGGTCCGCCGGTCCGACGGCGCCGCGTCCGGCGGGCTGGTCAGTCCAAACACCTTGGAGACCGCCGTGGTGATGGATAGCCCAGGCCGCCCAAGACCGTGGGCAATCCCGACCGTCGAGACGGTAAATTCGTCTCCGGCATCTTAGTCACCGGGGCCTGGCTGAGCCGCGCCGTTCCTTCGGATGCGGGCATGTTCGGAGGCAGGGCACATGATCTTTCATCCCTATTCCAAATAGATGGTAATAAATAGTATGGTTTCTGTAAGCTTGACTCTCAAGGGTCCAGTTCGAGGCTGATGTAGCAGTGAGGAGCGAATCCATGAAGATTGTTGTGCTTGTGAAGCAGGTGCCAGACACCGAGTGGGAAAGGAAGCTTGAGCCGGCGACGGGCCTGCTCGACCGCTTGACGGGCGAGAACGTCGCCGACGAGATCAATGAGCGCGCATTGGAAGTGGCGCTGCGCTATAAGGATTCACACAAAGGGACAGAGGTCGTGGTTCTCTCCATGGGTCCGGCGTCCACAACCAAAGCGCTGCGCAAGGCGCTGTCGATGGGGGCAGATTCCGCGGTACACATCCTCGACGACGCGCTGGCCGGTGCCGATGTGGGGTGGACCGCCGAGGTCCTCGCCGCGGCGCTGAAGGATTCGAGCTTCGATCTTGTTATTGCGGGTAATGAGTCCACCGATGGCCGCGGCGGCGTGGTTCCGGCAATGGTGGCCGAGCACTTGGGCCTGCCGTTCCTCGGCTCCCTGAACTCTGCGGAAATCTCGGAGCAGTCTGTCAGCGGGGAGCGCAGGGGAGAAGTCGGAACGTTGACCGCACATGCCTCGCTGCCCGCAGTGGTCTCGGTCACCGAGCGTTCGGCCGAGGCCCGGTTTGCGAATTTCAAAGGCATCATGATGGCCAAACGGAAGCCCCTGGCGACCGTGTCGCTTCGCGATCTCGGTGTCGACCCGGCGGCCCTCGCCGGTACGGGTCGTTCGGTTGTCATGACCGCGAGCCAGCGCCCGGCCCGCACGGCCGGTAAAAAGATCATCGATGAGGGGAACGCAGGTATTGAGCTTGCGGAGTTCCTCGTTGCCGGCCGCCTGATCTGACGCAAGGAAACTAACATGTCAAATGTACTGGTATTCATCGAAATCTCGAGCACGGGCAAGATCAGCAACACCGCCCCTGCGTTGCTTGCCGCGGCCGCGAAACTCGGCACTCCGGTGGCCGTTGTGGCCACAGCGCCCGGTGCCGGGGCTGGGCTCACCGACGAGCTTGGAGCGCTCGGCGCCGCCCGGATCTATGTCGGCGAAAGCGACGCGGTCGGCACACTGCTCGTGAGCCCGCAGCTTGAGGCGCTCAGCGCCGCAGCCGCGGCGCTCGAGCCAGCCGCGGTTCTGGTCTCGAACTCTGTGGATGGTCGTGAAGTCGCCGCCCGTCTGGCGGTCCGCACCCGTGGCGGACTCATTGCCGACGCCGTCGACGTGCGCTCCGATGACGGAAAGATTATCGCCACCCACTCGGCGTTCGGCGGCGCCTACACCGTGGAGTCCACCGTTGAGGCCGGCCTGCCGATCTTGACGATTCGCCAGGGGGCGATCGAGGATCAGGCGTCCCCGGCGGCACCGGAGGTCACCACTGTGTCCTTGGCAGTCGACGCCCACAATTCCGCCGTCATCGACGAGGTTAACGACCCCGTCGTGGATTCGGAGCGGCCCGAACTTCGCGGCGCCGCCAAGGTCGTGTCCGGGGGGCGCGGCCTGGGTTCGAAGGAGAAATTCGTGCTGGTTGAGCAGCTCGCCGATGCCCTCGGCGCGGCTGTGGGCGCGTCCCGGGCTGCGGTGGATGCCGGCTATGTGCCGCAGACCTCGCAGGTCGGCCAGACCGGCGTGACCGTCTCACCGCAACTCTACGTCGCACTGGGCATTTCCGGCGCGATCCAGCACCGGGCGGGAATGCAGACGGCAAAGACGATCGTCGCTATCAACAAGGATGCTGACGCCCCGATTTTCGATGTCGCGGACTTCGGCATCGTCGGCGACGTCTTCACCGTCGTGCCGCAATTGATCGATGCGATCGAAGCGCGCGCCAACTGACACACGCATTCCGGCCTCGCCTGCTCCGGCCGGAGCAGGCGAGGCGCGTAAGTCCCCTTAGCAAGTGGAAAAATGCGCACCAGATGCACCTCCACCAAACAACGCCCACATCATTCAATGGCGAATTGATCATTCTCGAGAGGAATGTTGCGTGATGTCCACATCAACGAAACCGTCCGGGGTCACGAAGAGCAAGAAGAGCAAGTGGTCCAAACTCATCTGGATGGTGCCCCTTGCCATCGTGATTCTGCTGCTTGTAGTGCTCCTGGCCAAGTGGCTCAGGGGCCTCCCGGAGGTGCAGTCGTTCATGGCGGACTTTCCCGGCCACACGGAACTGCCCGAGGGCGCGCCGGTAGGGCTGCCCGCCTGGCTGGGTTGGCAGCACTTCCTCAACGCGTTCTTCATCCTCCTGGTCATCCGGTCCGGCTGGCAGGTCCGGACCACGACCCGTCCTAAGGCGTATTGGACGAGGAACAACAAGGGCCTGGTCCGGACCAAGAACCCCCCGACGAAGATCAGCCTTGAACTGTGGTTCCACCTCAGCCTCGACGCGCTCTGGGCCCTCAACGGGATTGTCTTCTTCATCCTGCTTTTTGCCACCGGACAGTGGATGCGCATCGTCCCGACGAGCTGGGACGCGTTCCCTAATGCGGTCTCGACGGCGATCCAGTACGCCTCGCTGAACTGGCCGACCGAGAACGGCTGGGTGAACTACAACAGCCTTCAGCTCTTTGCCTACTTCACCACCGTTTTCATTGCTGCTCCGCTCGCACTGATCACCGGCCTCAGAATGTCGCCCGCGTGGCCGAAGCGAGCCGAGAAGCTCAACAAGATCTATCCGATCGAGGCGGCAC
Source organism: Akkermansiaceae bacterium (assembly GCA_028293225.1). Taxonomy (GTDB): domain Bacteria; phylum Verrucomicrobiota; class Verrucomicrobiia; order Verrucomicrobiales; family Akkermansiaceae; genus Haloferula. Next base: position 3,588 of record JAQGPE010000347.1, read on the forward strand.
GGGCGGTCCACCTGCCGGTCATGGTCTATTTCGTGTTGTTCGTCATCGTCCATGTGACCCTGGTGCTGGCGACCGGGGCGCTGCGGAACCTGAGCCACATGTATGCCTCAAGCGACGACGGGGGCTGGGCGGGATTCCTGATCTTCGCCGCCTCGCTTGTCGTCATGATTGCAGCCTGGGTCCTCGCGCGGCCGCTCTTCCTGCGTCCGATCGCTTCCCTAACCGGCTCCGTCAGCCGCTAAACTACAACTCCCGTCCGGCCCGGCGGTGCCAGGCCGGACGGGAGGCGGTTTCCGGAATGGATTCTTGGGGTACCGCAGCCAAAGAACGAGCGGGTAGAGGAAAACTCTACCCGCTCGTTTTTTGAAGAGCCCGTACCTCCCGGCGACGCGATCTGCCGCCGGCCGCTGTGATTGCCCTTGGGAACAGGGGATGGCGTACATCACGCCCGCGAAGGCGGCGTCCGGCCGTTCAGCCGAAGGCGCGCAGGCGCGGTTCGAGGTCCCGGGCGAAAAGTTCCAGGAAGCGGCGCTGGTCATGTCCCGGAGCGTGGAAGACCAGATGATTAAGTCCCGCGTCGAGGTACTGCTTGACCTGTACGACGACCTCGTCGGGGTCCGACGCCACGATCCAGCGTTTGGCGACCTGCTCGATCGGCAGTTCATTGGCGAGGCGCTCCATCTCTTGGGGGGATTCGACGGAGTGCTTCTGCTCCGGCGTAAGCGACAGGGGTGCCCAGAACCGGGTGTTCTCCAACGCGCGCTCGGCGTCGGTGTCATAGGAGAGCTTGATCTCGATCATCCGGTCCACTGAGGCGACGTCGCGTTCTGCCTGGGCGGCGCCTTCCGCGACCGCGGGCATCAGCTTGTCGGTGTAGAGTTCCATGCCCTTGCCGGAGGTGCAGATGAAGCCGTCGCCGGCGCGTCCCGCGTACCGGGCGACAACCGGACCGCCCGCAGCAATGTAAACGGGGATTCCGCCCTCGGGAACATCGTAGACCGAGGCTCCGCGGGTACTGTAGTAGTCGCCGTCAAAGTCCGTGGTCTCTCCGGTCCACAACGCACGCATCAGGCTTACTGCTTCGCGTAAGCGGGCGAACCGCTCCTTGAATTCCGGCCATTCCCCCTTGTGGCCGGTGGCGATCTCGTTGAGCGCCTCTCCGGTGCCCACGCCGAGCATGATGCGTCCCGGGTAGAGACAGCCCATGGTGGCGAATGCCTGGGCGATCACGGCCGGGTTGTAACGAAAAGTGGGCGTCATGACGGAGGTGCCGATCTGGACACGCTTCGTGCGCTCGCCCACTGCGGCCATCCAGGCCAGCGAGAACGGCGCGTGGCCGCCCTCGTGGCGCCAGGGTTGGAAGTGGTCCGATACCGTAACTGAATCCATGCCGGCGCCTTCGGCGGCAACGGCCAGCTCCACGAGTTCGCGCGGGGCAAACTGTTCAGCCGACGCCTTGTATCCGAGCCGGAGACTTCCCGCTATGGTCTGCTGCTGGGGCATCTTTTCCTCCTGAGTGTGGTGGGCGCGTGCTGAGCGGGGACCTTTCGGAAAGCCCAGGACTGCCGTTGCTGACCCCTTATCTTAAACATGGTAACCGTTATTATGGATTAGCACAGGGATAGCCCCCTGGATGCCCCTGCACCCGCCGGCCCGTGTCGGGCCCTTGACAAGGACCCTTTGGTTCCCAAGAATAAAGGTGAATTATTATCATAATAAGTGCTAGTAGAAGCGACGGTTCCACGGCGGATAACGGGTGGCTCTCCCCGGAGACCTCCTGCGCCACGGATCCCCGCAGCGGAGGTTAGATAGTGTCTGAATCGGAATCATTCGTGCCGACCACAAGTGCGATCCGGCGGGCTCTCCGGCGGGCCGATGACGGTGTGGTGCTGAACGCTGTCGAAGCCGAGACGCTGCTCCACGCCCGCGGCGAGGACTTGGAGCGGCTGCTGGCGGCGGCCTCCCGCGTCCGCGATGCAGGGCTGGAGAGGGCTGGACGCCCGGGGGTGATCACCTACTCACGTAAGGTGTTTATTCCGCTGACGCATCTGTGCCGGGACCGCTGCCACTACTGCACCTTCGTGACCACCCCGCGGCAACTGGCGAAAGCAGGGAAGGCACCCTTCCTGTCTCCGGACGAGGTCCTCGACATTGCACGGCAGGGAGCGGCGCTGGGCTGCAAGGAGGCCCTGTTCACACTTGGCGACAGGCCGGAAGACCGCTGGCCCGTGGCCCGTGAGTGGCTGGACGCGCACGGCTACGATTCCACGATCGATTACCTGCGTGCCATGGCGATCCGGGTCCTGGAGGAGACCGGTCTCCTGCCGCATCTGAACCCCGGGGTCATGACCTGGGAGGAGATCCAGCGGCTCAAGCCGGTGGCCCCTTCGATGGGCATGATGCT
>JAQGPE010000175.1 GCA_028293225.1 Akkermansiaceae bacterium
TGGGAAGACACGTTGCGGCAAGTCGATGTCGCGGAGCGGCTGAACCCGCTGGACTCCGAGAACATGTCGGCTTTGCACGACACGGCGTCCACGGCGCTGGTCGCGCTGCATCGTTACGACGAAGCCATCGACAGGGCGCGCCGGGGCGCCGCCACCAACCCGTCGAACCTCGTCCCCCTGCTCGTGGCCGCCACAGCCGAGGCGCACCGCAACAACCTGGTCGCGGCGCGGCAGCAGGCGGCCGAGATTCTCAGGCGCCAGCCCGGCTACTGGGTAGGTCGCGACCGGGCCAGTCGTGGATCGACCGCGCCGGCCTATCTGGCCGCCAGGGATCACTTCGCCGAGGGACTGAAGCTGGCGGGACTGCCCGGAGGGCCCCCTGCGCCAGCCGCTCCGGTGAGAGCGTACCGATAAGAACGGTCATCGCGTCTTCGCCTGCCGGGGTTCTGCGCCGCCGTCGCCGGCGAAGTCCGCAAGCGCCTGGCCTGTGAGACGGTACCGCACCCATTCGTCCATCGCCACCGCACCGATGGACCGGTAGAACGCGATGGCCGGCGCGTTCCAGTCCAGCACGCTCCACTCGAAGCGTCCACACCCGTTGGCGACCGCGATGCGCGCCAAGTGGTGCAGCATGGCCTTTCCGGCCCCGGCGTGGCGGTGGGCGGGCGACACGTAGAGGTCTTCCAGGTAGAGGCCCTGCCTGCCCTGCCAGGTGGAGTAGTTGAAGAAGTAGACGGCGAAGCCGCACACAACGCCGTCGACACGGCAGATCAAGGCGTGTGCCTGGGCCTTTTCCCCGAACAGCGACTGGCAAATGTCCGCCTCGGTGGCCGCCACCTCGCGCTCCGCCTTTTCGTAGGCCGCCAGTTCCTTGATGAAGCCGAGGATCAATGGCACGTCGTCGGCGCTGGCGGGGCGGATGTCGATGGGGGATGCTGGGTTCTTCATGGGTGTCGATCGCGATCTTACGAGGCCCCGTGGATATCATGATGTCCATGGCAGCAGCAACGGCCCAACCCGCGAGCGACGGCAGGACCTACGTCCTGGTGCATGGTGCCTTTCACGGCGGCTGGTGCTGGCGACGCGTGGCCCGGCGGCTGAGGGCGGCGGGGCATGACGTCTACACCCCGACCCAGACCGGCCTGGGAGAGCGGAAGCACCTCCTCACCCAGGCGATCACCATGGACGTCTTCGTCGAGGACATCACGGCCTTGATCGAAGCCGAAGAGTTGAACGGGATCTACCTGGTGGGCCACAGTTTCGGCGGCGGCACGGTGGCCGGCGTGGCCGACCGGATGCCGGAACGCCTGCAGCGGCTGGTGTTCCTGGATGCCGGCATTCCCGAACCCGGCAAGAGCCCGTTCGACCGGATTCCGCCGGAAGTGCGGGAGGCCAGGATCAAGGCGTCGCAAGAGAGCAGCGGCGGCCTCAGCATCCCGGTGCCGCCGGCAAGTTCCTTCGGCCTGGCCTCGCAGGCCGACGTCGATTGGGTACAGCGCAGGATGACGCCCCACCCGCTGAACACCTACCGGACGGCGCCGACCATGAAAAATCCGCCGGGCAACGGCGTGCCGACCACCTTCATCCGCTGCACCGAGCCGCTCTACGCCAACATCGATTCGAGCGCGGCGTACGCGAAGTCACGCGCCGACTGGCAGTACCTCGAGATCAGGACGGGCCACGATGCGATGGTTTCGGCACCCCAGGAGCTCGCGGAGATGCTCGAGGGTCTCACCTGACGAGGGCCATGCGCATCAGTTCTTCACCGCACCTTGCCCCACCAGGAAACCCTCGAAAGCGTTCTGGAACACGAGCGGGTTGAAATATTCCCGCACGCGCGCGATCTTCCCTTCGACCAGCTTGAAGATCATCACATAGCGCTGGTCGTAGATTCGGCCGGTCTCGGGCACCTCGCTTCTGCCACCGACTTCGACGATCACGGTTGAACCGTCTGCGGCCTCGTAGATTTCATCGACGGTGAAAACGTGCCCACGCCTGCCGGCCAGCACGGTCCTGTAGTGGAAAACGATACGCTCTCGTCCGGTGAAGGTCGCATCCAGGCCTGGAAGCTGTGGCATGAATGGATTTTCCTGCACCGCATCCTCGGTGAAGAGTTCGCCCCATCGGTCGAACTCCTTTTTCATCAGCAAAGTGTAGAAACTCAGGATTGTTTCCTGCACCTTGGACTTCGCAATGAATTCGTCTGCACGGGGCATGATGTTTGAATCCTGGTTCAGGCAGCGCTGCCGAAGATCTTGTGGCTTCGCGCCCAGAGCGCGGCCTGATCGGATCGCGCCTCGCGAAACAAGGAGAATTGCCTCCCGCCTGTAGCGGTTTCACCGTCCTGGGGCCGGTTGGCAATCGAATACGTGGTGATGGAGTTGAATTCAGGCACCACGTCATCCGAGATCCTGGCGCGCAGGAAATCCATGGTTCCCAGCACGCGATTCTCGGTTTTCCTCACGCATTGGACGGTCAGTCCTTCGGCGTCCTCCATCGCGGAGACATTCGTCCCGGCGGGTTCGCGGCCCAGCACCAGCACCTTGGATTGAGCCGGCATCCGCTGATAGGACGGGTCCTCGAAAGTGACCGTCTCCTGCGCGATCAACGCCATGCGCGTGTTGCCGTCGGTCCTGGTGTTTTCATCCGGCCTCAGCATCCGGAAGTAGTCATCGTTGTTATAGGACTTCAGGATGTGGTCGATGCTTTCATACCAGAATTCGGAACAGTTATCGAAACGAGGCTCGGTGATGAGCGGTCTCCCCGCCGAGTTCGAAATCTGGGTGCCGAAGTGGTTTTGCATGTAGCCATTGCACTGCGCCATGAAGCCTTCGCATTGCCTGACCAGGGGCGCGTGGGCGTGGAGCAGACCATGCTGGAATTCGTCGCGCGTCAGGCTGGGCAAGCGGCGGCCGAACAGGAAAAGACGAATCACGCCGCTCACTCCAGCTTGATGTTCAGCTTGGTGATCAGGTCCTTGGACTCGACGGATTCCCTCACGATGAACTTGCCGAAGTCGGAGGGGCTGCTCGCCTCGATGTCGATTCCGCTCTCATTGAGCTTTTTCCGGATCTCCGGCATCGCTGCCACCTTGGCGAAAGCGCTGGCCAGCTTTTGCACCGCCTCCGGCGACGTTCCGCGTCGCACGGTGAATCCGAGCCAGTCGTCGATCGCAAATCCGCTCAGCCCGGACTCGGCAACCGTCGGCAGGTTCGGCCAGGAGGCCACCCTCTTCTCGCCCGCGACCGCGATGGCCTTGAGCCGGCCGCCGTCGATGTGGGGCCTGGCAGTAGCGCGGTCCATGAACATCAGGGATATCGTTCCGGCCATGAGGTCCTGCACGGCGGGAGCGCCGCCCTTGTAAGCCACCTTGGTCAGTTTCGCGCCCGAAGCCCTGG
>JAQGPE010000180.1 GCA_028293225.1 Akkermansiaceae bacterium
CGCCGGGGACTTTGAGGACTTTCGGCTGATCCTCCGCGGCGACCGGAGCCGGTGACTCCGCCGGGGTCGAAACGGATTCCGGGGCGGGTGCCTCCCTGACCGGTGGAGGCCCCTCATTCGTTGCGATCTCAGAAGAATTCTGCGCAGGCTGGGCAACAATCTCCTTTCGGATCGGCTCCGGAGAAGCCTCGCCCGGGGATGTCGCGCTTTTCGCGGTCGAAAGCGGCGAAGGCTTGAACCGGGTCCATGCCAGGTAGCCGCCGCCGGCGAGAAGAACGAGGACGACCAGGGCTGCGATCGCAGGAAGCGGGCTACTTTTCTTCTGGCGGGGAGCCGGAGGCGCAGGAGGGGGCGTGAAAGACGGGGTTGCCTCCACTTGGGGAACCGTCACCGGAACAGGCGGCGGAGAGGGTGGTGAAGAAATTGCCGCGGGAAGAGGCGGCGGGATGTCCTCTACAAGAGGGATCGGCGGGAGCGGAGGCGGAGGCTCTGGGGCCGCCATCGGCGGAGGCGGGATTTCTTCGACCACGGGTGGGGCGGGAGGCGGTTGCTCCGCCTTCGCAAACGCCTCTTTAACTAGTGAGAGCAGCTTGCCACCGTCGGCCGGTCGCGAGTTTGGATCCGTCGAAAGCACCGTCCCCGGCAAGCCTGCCCCGCTGGAACCGAGCAATTCGGCGAAAATCGCCGCCAGATCATGAGCGTCGGCAGCTTGGCTGCTCTTAAGAAGTATTCCAGCAGATCCGCCGAAGCCAAAGTCCGTGATTTTGATCGAAGAGCCGCCGCGCTCTCTGGCGATCAAGAGATTGGAAAGCTTCAAAGCCCCATGGAGAACGCCCTCCCGGTGGGCATAGGCGAGCGCTTCCGCCGCTTGTAAGAACCATTCTTTCAAGGCCGGCTCCTCCGCGGAGGGGCCGAAAACCTTCAGATCCCCGCCTTCGCACCACTCCGTCACCCGGTAAAGTTCATGATCGTCAGAGCCGAAATCCAGCACCCGGGCGATGTGGGGATGCGTCAGGCCCGCCGCCTCAGCCGCCACCCGGACTTCCTCGTCAAACGCCTCCCGTCCTTGGGTGGGATGATGGAGAATCTTGATCGCGACCGGGGTTCCGAGCTGGCCGTGTTCGCCGCGGACCGTGATGGAATCAGGCGTTTCGGACAAAATCGTGACCTTCCCGGAGCTGTCTCCCGAAACCTGGTAATTTCCGAATTTTTCGCCAGCCCGTACCATGACCCGATCGTGGCGAAGAGGTTGCGTGCTGACGAGCCCGAAACAGCCGTGGAACTCCTTTGCTCTCTTTGCGGAACAGGGATTCCGTCTTGACCGCCAAGGCAACGCGTCACCATATTCCGGGGCCTGTCCGGTTCTCCGGATCAGGATCGCTTTTTGCACCCTTGCGACCGGATGGCGGTACCTGCGAGGCCCCAGACCACCGCCTTCAATGATTTTCCAACACTTTCAACTTCAGAATGTTCGCCAAGCTTTTCGGGAACTGGTTTTCCAATGATATCGGCATCGACCTCGGCACAGCAAACACCCTCGTAAACGTCAAGGATCAAGGAATCGTCCTTCGCGAACCCTCGGTGGTCGCGGTACGCGCGGGCACCAACGAGGTGCTGGCCGTGGGCGATGATGCCAAGAGAATGCTGGGGCGCACGCCGGGCAATATCGTCGCGATCCGTCCTCTCAAGGACGGAGTGATCGCCGACTTTGAAGTCGCTGAGGCCATGCTTCGCTACTTCATCAAAAAGGCCAACAATGGCCGCCGCAAAAACAATCCGCGGGTGGTGATCGCGGTTCCTTCCGGAATTACGGAAGTGGAGCGCCGTGCCGTGCGGGAATCCGCAGAACAGGCGGGTGCGAGCAAGGTCTACATCACCGAAGAACCGATGGCGGCGGCGGTCGGCGTCGGTCTCCCGGTGATGGACGCCTCCGGCAACATGATCGTCGACATCGGCGGCGGCACCACGGAAGTCGCTCTGATCTCCCTCGGCGGCATCGTTTTCGCGCGCAGCGTCAGGACGGCCGGCGATGAACTCGACGAAGCGATCATCTCCTACATGAAGCGGGCCTACAATCTGATGATTGGGGAGCGCACCGCTGAGGATATCCAGATCCGGCTGGGATCGGCCGCGCCCCTTCCCAAGGAGATCACGATGGATGTCAAAGGCCGCGACCTGGTCGCCGGCCTGCCGAAGACCATCACCATCACCTCCCAGGAAATCCGCGAGGCCATGATGGACCCCCTCAATACCATCGTGGAAGCCGTCAGAAACACTCTGGAAAGATGTCCACCGGAATTGGCGTCGGACCTCGTGGACCGGGGAATCGTGCTGGCCGGTGGTGGAGCTCTGCTGCGGGGACTCGACCGGCTGCTGCGCGAAGAAACGGGCCTGCCCGTCCATGTCGCGGAAGATCCGCTCAGCGCCGTTGCAGAAGGCACCGGCAAGATGCTTCAGGAGCCCGAGTTGCTGAAGCGCCTCACCAGTTCTGATCACTGACCGGCCCAGCGGCCGACGGGTTCATGAAGCCATTCAATCTCGTTGCTCTTCTCCTTTTTCTCGCGGGTACCGTTTGGGCGCTGACGCGCAGCGAGCGTGCGGTCAGGGAGATCCAGCGTACTTATTACGCCGCCATCTCGCCGTTCCTCGACAAGGGCTCTGCGATGGAAAGCAAGGCGCATGATTTCATGCGCGAGGTCGACCACTCCAAGAAACTGGAAGCCGAACTCGATGTGATCAAAACCGAGTACACCCGTCTCCGCCTCGTCGCCAGCCGCTACGATGAAATCGAGAGCGAGAATGGACGCCTGCGCCGGGCTCTCGGCTTCCAGGAGCGCACGAAATTTGTCGCAACCCCGACCCGGGTGACGCGCCGGAACCCGGGCGCCGCCTGGTGGCAGACCGTCGATGTCGACAAGGGCTCCGATGGAGGCCTGAAGACCAACGCTCCGGTCGTGGCCGACGGAGGTCTGGTCGGGCGGGTCGATCGCCTGGGAGACGAGCAGGCCACCATCATTCTTCTCACCGACGAGGCCTGCCAGGTCTCCGTGCAGGTCGAAGGCACCCCGGAGGTGGGGATCGTCAGCGGCCAGCGCGATCAATACGACACCGGCGTGCCCATGCTGGTGTTGCGCTTCCTTTCACGCGATGCCCGGATCAAGCCGGGATCGCGCGTTTTCACCACCGGGCGCGGGGGAGTTTTCCCCGCGAATCTCCT
>JAQGPE010000198.1 GCA_028293225.1 Akkermansiaceae bacterium
CGGGGGCAGCGGGATCGCCACCGTCGCCGCCCGCGGATTTTCCGCCACCAGCGGATGCAGGTGGTTCAGCCGGTCCGCCACCAGGAACACCGCCTGGCCATGCTCCGCCAGATTCGTGTCCGTCGCCCAGGACCGCACCACCGAGGCGATCGCATTCAGCTCATGGTGCAGCGTTTGCGGCAGCACCGGCAGCCACAGCTGCGCATCCCGCAGCACCACCGCCACGGTGTAGGTCTTTCCGGCCATCGCCCGCACGTTCCGGATGTACTGGAGAAAGTGCCCGATGGTCCGCACCGCCTGCAGTGGCAGTACGGGCAGCTCCGGCGATTCCTTCGCCGACGGCCATTCCCCGAAAATCTCCCGTCCGCGCTCGATCTTCATCCCGAAGCCGGGATCGAACGAGATCACCACCGAAAACTTCGGCAGCAACACCTCCGCCAGGAAATCCGTCAGCCGCCCCAGCCGCGACCCGCCGGAAAGGGGCAGCAGCATCCGGTCGGCGATATTCCCGTGCAGGATGAATTCACCGGCCGCTCCGCTTTCATAGCGCGCGACGATCTCCGCCGCCCAGGGCGGCAGCACCAGACTGAAAGGCTCAGACATATTCGGGACAGGGGTCGACGCCACCCTTGGCGGCGGCGGTTGTCCGCCAGGCTAACAGGCTCAGCCCGCCTTCCCATCCTTGAATTTCCGGCGGCCTTTCTCCTTGCCCTCCTCGTCGTACTGGATGACCTCGCCATTCAGCACGCCGCCCTTATAGGGAGCGGTGGAGCGCTTGCTGCCGCTGGGATAGTAGGCCTCCGACTCGCCCTCATAGAGATTCCCCTCCAGCGGAATCCGCCGCGACACCTTCCCATCCCCGAAATAGCTTTCCAGGGTCCACTTGCCGCCGCCTTTGCAGATCAGCGCGGCGTTGCTGCCCTGGTAGGTGCCGGGCGGCGGCTCCGTGACGAAAGCCGGCTGGTTGCTGTCGTCGTCCATGAAGAAATAGGCCCGGCCCACTTCCTTTCCGCCGCGGTAAAAGACCGTCAGGTTCTCCATCGGGGCCGATACATAGTGACTGCCCTCCTTGGGTGCCGCCAGCGGGGAAAAATCTTCCGCCTGGGTGAGCATCCGCTCCACCTTCCGCGCCGGGTCCGAATCCAGCACCTGGAACCCGAAGCGATCGTAGAAATAGGTCGTGTAGTCCTCCGTCGCGTCGTCCTTTTCGGCCCTCTCCGCCGGTGGCAACCGGTCGCGCGCTTCCTTCGAGGTGACTACGAAATCCGCCGCTCCATATTTTTCGGCGATTTCATCCATCGATGGATGCGTCGCGCACGGAGCAGCCGGCTGCTTCATCGTGATGAAAAGGCCGCCTTTCGCCAGAGTGGTGGCGCGGATGCCGGCAATCACCGCCTCGATCCGCTTTTCCGCCTCCGCATGGCTGAAGAAATGATCATCCAGCAGAATCCGGCCGCCCCGCCAGTTCAGCTCCGCCATCTGGTCTTCCACCGGCGCGGGATCGAGGTGCAGCGCTTTCTCGATCGCCTCGTGATCCCATTTCTCGCTCCGGGCGAAAGCCATGGTCCCCCTGACCACGCCATCGCCGGCACCGGACCCCGCCCTGTGCCCGAACCACAGGATGTATTCGGCGCCCTTCTTGAAATAGCCGCCCTTCAGCGTCTGCAGGATCCGCTTGCGGCCCTCTTCTCCGGCCTTGTCGAAGGGCACGTAGAGCTTGTCCCCCAGCAGCCCGCTCTTGAACCCATCGGTCGCCTGCCCTTCGGCCGGAAGAATCGACCAGTCCGCCCAGCCTGCCGGTGCATTGAAGTACCAGACGAAATCGCCCCCGTCCGCTTCCTCCGGATACCTGAAGCGGAAGCCGTCGAAGATCACATCATCGACCCCGGTCACCGTATCCCCGAGCTTGATCTCGAAAGCCTGCGCCTTGCCGCCGGTCCCGGGCGACCGGCTTTCGAATGCCTCCGGATGCGCCTGCAGGCCGCGGGTCAGGGCTTCCATCGTCAACTCCCCCGACGCACAGGAGACCAGCGTCGCCAGACATAGAAAGACCGGTTTCATATCATCTCCATGCCCTGACCCATTCCCGGCAGACCAGAAAAAAGGCAGGCCCCACCAGGGAGCCTGCCTTTGAAAATCGGGATGAAAAGCGTGTAACTTATTTCACATCAACCGTGACCTCTTCCTTGGTCTCCAACTTGACACCTTCGACACCTTCCAGCGCCTTCTGCATCTCGGCCGGGGTCTCAGGCTGGGACTTCACGAACTTCAGGAACTTGTCCGGATCTTCGACCAGCTTGGCGAACTTCATCTCCATCAAGGTCACGGTGTTGCCCTCCACGTGGGAGGCGGTGGACTTGTCGATCCCCGGAGCAACCACCAGCTTCAGGCCCATCGACATGTCCTTGAAGGCGCCCTTCATGGCACCGAGCTGCTCAGGCCCGATCGCCGCGGCCGCCTCGGCCTTTTCCTTGGCCTTCGCCGGATCCAGTTTCGGATTCGGCATCTTCAGGGTCAGCTTGCCACCGGCGTAAGTGAAGGAAATCGGATCATCGCTTTCCTTCTCCTCGGCGCCCGCTGGATTCATGCTCTGAGCGGCGCTGGAAAGCGACTTGCCGAAGCTGTACTTCACCTTGTTGATGTCGGTGAAGTGATAGACGATCCGGCCGCCCTTCTGGGCGCCATCGATCTTCTCGGCCTTCTCCACGGTGACGCCTTCGCCCATCTTGGCGGCGCTCTTTTCAGCCGAGGCCTTGTCGGAAAGCATCGACAGCGGATCCTTGCCGCCCTGGGCAGGCAGCTGGGCGAGCATGGCGCTGGCCTGGTCGCCGAGCAGGGTCTCTTCAGTGATCGTGCCGCTGCCGTCTTTTTCGAGGCGGATGGTCGCAGTATGCTCGAAACAGCTCGTGCTCAACAGCGCCATCACGGCGGATAAAGCGAGGAGGAGGTATTTTTTCATAAGGTCCGGAAGACTCAACCCGGTTCCCAGCCTTGGCAAGCCGCCGCTTGATGAAGTTTCCGTGGCAATTCCGGGAGAAAACGGTGAACCGGCTGAAACGCGTTGCCTGCCGTCCGCCCATGCCTATCCTGACTTCTCACCCATGGAGTCCGCCGTTGAGATCCGCCACCTGGTCAAGGAGTTCCGCCTGCCCGGACACAAGACCCCCCTCCGCGCGGTGGACGATGTCTCCATCACCATCGCCCCCGGCGAGGTCTACGGCCTGATCGGACCGAACGGCTCCGGGAAATCCACGGCGATGAAAGCGCTGCTCGGCCTGGTCGCCCCGACCGCCGGCACCTGCAGCATTTTCGGCAATGACTCGCTGAAGGTCGACTCCCGCCAGGAGGTCGGCTTCCTGCCGGAAAACCCCTATTTCTACAAGCACCTGACCGGCGCGGAGACCCTGCGCTTCTACGGCAAGCTCTGCGGCCTGCGCGGGCCGTCGCTGGAAAAGAAAGTCGGCGAACTGCTGGAACTGGTCGACCTGACCGGCGCCCGCGACCGGCGGCTGGGCGGCTATTCAAAAGGCATGCTCCAGCGCATCGGCCTGGCCCAGGCCCTGGTCCAGGAACCGCGGCTGGTGATTCTCGACGAACCGACCGCCGGGGTCGACCCGATCGGCTCGCGACAGATCCGGGACCTCATTTTCGAACTGAAGGGCCGCGGCATCACCGTCTTTCTCTGCTCCCACCTGCTGGAACAGGTCCAGGAAGTCTGCGACCGGGTCGGCATCATCTTCCGCGGCCGGATGGTGAAAGAGGGCTCACTGGACGATCTGCTTTCCATCGACGACCAGACCGAAGTCATCCTCCGCAACGCTTCCCCCGAGCTGCTTGCCAAAGTCCGCGAAGCCGTGCTGGCCGATGGCGCCGCCGAGCTGATCCGCGCCGGCAAGCCGAAGACCACGTTGGAGCGTCTCTTCCTTCAGGAAACCCTCGATCGCAAAGAGCCATGACCGCCACCGCCACTGCCGGCCGCAGCGTCCCGCCCTCCAACCGCCCGCTGAACCCGCGCCGGGTCGGCGTGTTGATGTTCCATACCTTCACGCAACTGGTGCGGATGAAGGTCTTCTACTTCATGGGCTTTTTCGCGGTGATCCTGCTCGCGAGCAATCTTTTCAATCTCCAGAGTTTCGGCCAGCCGGACATGGAGGGCATGGACGTGCTCCGCACCATCCGCAGCTGGTCGCTGGGCGCGATGACCCTGTTCTCGACCGTGCTGGCGATCGTCGCCACCGCCCTGCTGCTGCCGAAGGATGTCGAGGACCGAACCCTCTACACCATCCTGGCCAAGCCGGTGCCGCGCCTGGACTACCTGACCGGCAAGCTGCTCGGCGTCCTGCTGCTGCTCTTCTCCTCCCTCTTCCTCATGGACCTGCTGATGTCCGGGGTGCTGGCCCTGCGCATGCACGATGTGGTCAACAGCCAGCTGGCGGCGGCCGCCAAGGCCAACTGGCCGGCCGATCAGATCGCCGCGATGCGGGTCCAGACCGAAGCCCAGGGCGTGACCTGGAGCCTGCACGGGGCAGTCTTCGCCGTCTTCCTCCGCTCCGCGGTCATGGCCTCCGCCGCGCTGCTGATCTCGACCTTTTCCACCAGCACGCTGTTCACCACCATCATCGGCTTCCTGCTCTACTTCATCGGCAACTTCCAGGCCGACGCCCGCCACGCCGCGCTCGGCGGCACGGGCGAGGGCACCGGCCCGCTGGCAAAGGCCGCCGGGCTGGGGATTGCGGTGATCTTCCCGGATTTCCAGCTCTTCAATGTGATCGACTCAGTCATCGAGGGCGCCGCCTTTCCGCTTTCCTCTCTGGGCATGCTGACCGGCGTCACCGCCTTCTACGTCATCCTGCACCTCTTCGTTTCCTGGCTGGTCTTCTCCGGTAAGGAGTTCTGAACCTCATGACCTCGCGGACCCGGCATCTTCTGGCCATCGCCATCCTGATCGGCGCGGGCGGCCTGCGCCTGTCCTGGGAGCAGGCGCTGACCCGGAAGTACGAGGCGGACGGCCTGCTGTCCCCGCCGCTGCATATGGGGGTGTTGGAAAAGATCGGCGTGACCTGCTGGGCCGTCAGGCTCGGGGGCCTCCGCTCCCTGGTGGCCAGTTTCACCTACCTGAAGGCCTACGACCAGTTCGCCTGCCAG
>JAQGPE010000246.1 GCA_028293225.1 Akkermansiaceae bacterium
ATCCTTTTTTCACCTTTTCTCTAATCAGCTTGTCCATTTCACGGGTGGCTCTTGAGATATCTGCGAACGTCTTCACCTGCGATTGGCCTGCGGTGCCGATCCGGCCGAAGCAGATGATCAGGTTCTCATTTTCCTGCGCGATCTCCCAAAACTTCCGGGAGGCCCCCTCAATGAATTCAAAGCGTTGTGCCCCGTTGGCTACCGATGCGGGGATTTCGGGTTCCGGCTGGATCACAGAGGCGTCTGGAGGGCTTTCCTCCGGGGCATTCTCCTCGATTTCGAGAGTTTCATCCTGATCGGCGATCTCACTGCGCAGGACCCGCTCGATGCGCTCCAGCACCGCTGCCGGTTCGTGCCACCAGTCCTTCGCGGTGACGATCACCACCTGCCAGCCGAAGGCGCGCAGGATGCCAGGGCGGGTGTGGAACCGCTCCAGCACGCCGGGCACGGCACCGACTTCCACGAGGACAGCGAGTTGGTGACGGTCCGCGTTGGCGGGGCGTACGGAGACATCACAGCGGAAGCGGCTCTGGCCGGTGCCGGTCTCCACCACCCAACCGCGATGCGCCAAGGCATCCGCGATCTGGGAGGCAATCAACCCGCGCACGGGACCGCGAGCGAGCGACTTCCGCTTCAGCGGATTCAGGCCGTCGAGCACCTGCCGGGCCATCGAGGCTTCACCACGCGAGAGGCTTTCGGAGTAGTGGAGGAAGCTCTTCAATGCCCGTGCTCCATCGTTGTAGTCGTTCGTGATCTGAGTGTGGCGGATGCTGCTGACGAGTGCCATGTGGTGGCGCGCGCGGCTGAAGATGACGTTCAGCCGCTTCTCCCCTCCCCGCTGGTTGATGGGGCCGAAGTTCATCCGCATCTTGCCTTTTTCATCCGGGGCATAGCAGACGGACATGAGGATGATGTCGCGTTCATCGCCCTGGACGTTTTCGAGATTCTTCACGAACAGGCCGCAGAACTGGTCGTCCTCCTCGCGGACGTACTCGGCCTCCAGCCGGGTCGCGAAATCCGGATCCTCTGCGGCCAAGGCATCCAACGCCGTTTCGATCTGACCCTGCTGCGCTTCACTGAAGGCAGCCACCCCGATGCTCATGCCGGTGTCGGCGAGCAGGATGCCGCGTACCAGTTGCGCCACGACTTCCGCCTCCGCAGCATTCCGCCGATCGGAATAAACACCGTGCTCGCAGCGGATGAAACTCACCGGCCTCGCGAGCAGGTCTGGCACCAGTTCAGATGCTTCTGCCGCCGTGGATACCCGCATTTCATCGCCATCCGTGGCGGTGATCTGGCGGTCCGGAATCGTATAGAGCTCGCCACCGTAGAAGGCGGCGTTGCTGAAGCTGATCAGCGATTCGTAGCGACTGCGGTAGTGCCAGGCCAGCAGTGTGCTTGGAAGATTGCGCGCGCACTGGGTAAGGAAACTGTCCGCATCCATCATCACGCTGACGGTTTCGCCCTCCTCCTCTACCGTGAGTTCGTCGTCCGAGTCCCCCGCGCTGCTGAAGAAGCTGGTCGGAGGGAGTTGCATTTCATCGCCGACGACGATCACCTGCTGCGCCCGGTAGGCGGCGGGGACGGCGTCTTCCACCGGTATCTGGCTTGCTTCATCGAAGATCACCACATCGAACAGGCCGGTATCGAGCGGCAGCGTATCGGATACCGAGAGCGGGCTCATCAGCCAGATTGGTTTCAGATCACGCACCACTCCACCGCTCTCGTCCGCCGCGAGATCGCGAATCGACTTGTAGCGCATCGTCTTGCCGAACTCATGCTCAAGCTCGCGACGGCCCGCACTGTAGGATTTTTTGAACAACTTCTGTTCCGGCGAAAGCACGGTCGCCGATTGATTGGCGGTCTGCACGTGCTCTACGAAACGCCTCCGCACCTGCCGGCGGATCCACTCAGCATTGTGCTCCAGCCACTGCCGGTGCGCGCCCGCGAGGCGATCGAGCTTCTGCTGGAGCAGGTGGCTGTCGAAGCGCTGGAGGAGCCGGTCCTCACGGTAGAGTTCGTCCAGCGTCTTGCGCGCGCAGGCCGCTTCCAGTTCCTCCGCCGTGAAGGGCAGCCCGCGCACGGCACGCCGGACCTTCTCCGAAGTAGCCGCCAGATCACGCAAGGCTGGCAGCAGTTCCGGGATGACATCTGCTTCCTCCCTGATCTCCCGGATCACTGCGGCGAGGATCTCCAGGCTCTGGGACTCCGGATGGTCAACCAGTTCCTCGAGCTCACGCCGCAGCGATTGGAAGTTCGGAGCCAGACCGGCCAGCGCAATCACGAGCTGTGCTCCCTGGCCGGATTCGAGAAAACAGGTTCGCAAGGCCGCCATCGCCGGTGGCGCATCGGCGGCCACCAGTGCGCGCAGGTCGTCCCCGAATGTCGCAGGATTCTCCGCGGTGAAATCCTTGAGGCTGCGTGCGCGGATGGAAGCCAACTCCGCGACCACCGCGTGCTCCGCGGCAAGATCGGCAAGCAGACGTTCCCAGGTGGGGGCGACCGCGTGTTTGCTGAAATCGTAGCGTGCCTTCATCACCTTCCTCAACCGCCACCATGCCGGCTTCAGGAAACCGAATGCACCCTGAACCTTCGGGGCGACCGCCAGCGCGTTGGTGGTGTCGTCCACTGGCAGCTTGTCGATCCAGTGCAAGGTCTTCGCCCCGGCGCTTTCCAGATCACGCAATTTCGTTTCGTAGTCGGCACGGAGCTGGGCCAGCATCGTGAAGTGGGCGCTCTTCGAATCGAGAAGATCGAGTAACCCAACCTCTGCAAGCGGGCGCAGGCGGGCGGCAAAATCGAGTGACTGGGCGATCTCGGCAAGGGTGTCCCAGTGCTCCGTCGCCAGCCCGGTTTCGCGCAGGGCATCGTCCAGATCATCGAGCTGCCGCTCCACTTCATCGAGCCGGGCCGCCAGGCCTTCCAAGGGCGTCTCGCTGCTGATGACCGACTCCCCCAACCAACGCAGAGGATGCTTCGCAAACACCGGTAAGGCACCAAGGTCCCGCAGCACCGCGGCAAGGCGGATCACGGCATCGCCATGCTTCAACCACTCCTCGTAATGCGGCAGCTTCTCCTGCTCCACCGCATTCAAGTCCGGGCACGCGCGGCCATCGAAGGTCCCGCGCAGCTCGATCAGGCGCTGGATCAACTCACGGACCGGCAGCCCGGCGATCGCGGGTGCATCCACCATCTTCGCAGTGTAGCTCTCCAGCGCGGCCAGCTCCGATTCCAGCGTCCGCAAGGCCGCGGTGCGCTTGATACTACCGGCATCCCCGCTCTCACCCTCACCCGCGAGCCATTGCTCGTAGGTTTGCTTGAGATTGAGAATGAACTCCTTCTTGTCCGTCTGCGAATCGTGGATCAGGCAGCACAGTTCATCGAGCCCCTGCTGGCGCAGGCGATGGAACACCACGTCGATAGCGGCGCGCTTTTCGCACACGAACAGGACCCGCTTTCCGCGGGCCGCGTAGTCGGCGATGAGATTGGTGATCGTCTGTGATTTTCCGGTACCGGGCGGGCCCTGGATGATAAGACTGTCTCCCTGCCGCGCCTTCGCAATCGCGCCGATCTGGGTGGCGTCCGCGGCGATGATGAGATGCTGGTCCGATGGGGGCAGGGCAGGCAGCGACGTTTGTTCGACCGCACGCGGTTCAATGGAAAACACGCGGTCAAAGGCGGTGCTCGGTGTGTCGTCGTCGATGAGCTTCGTGTAGTCACGCACCAACGTCATCTTCCGGTAGTTGAAATTGGCCAGCGTGAGCGAGCAGAGGTCGAATTCCCACGCATACGGATTCCCTTCCGCCTCCTCGATAAGGGTGAACATTTTCCGCTCCGTGACGACTTCCTGCATTTCCGCGGATACCATGAACGGCGTGCGCGCCCGTGGCGGGGCTCCGGCGAGATCCCGCATCGGCAACGGCGACGGCAGGATCAGCTTCTGGAACATCTGCAGGCCGAGTGGACGGAAGTCCGAGCGATCGTAGCTGTAGTCCACGGCGGCCGCCTTCCTCGTCAGCCGCGCCTGCTTTGCCATCCGCCGCTTGTATTGGTCCAGGCGCTGCTTCGCGCTCTCGTGGATGAGCTGGATCTTTGGCTTGTCGGTAAGCTCCAGGCTCACACCCGGCTCGGTCGCGTGGATCGCGGCGCGGACCGTTTCATGAAAGGCCGCGACCGTGGTCTCGCGCAGGTCGATGCTGTCCGGAAGATCGAGATTGTAGAGCTGCTTCAAGTGATGGCGCAGCGCCGGGTTCACCTCCAGTTCCGTGCCCTGGGGCTCCAGGACATACTGATCCTTCACGCCCTTCCGCTTTATCAACTCGACCGGCAGCAGCAGCAGCGGAGAGTGGATTCGCTCGCGCGGAGCCTCCTTCAGATCGTTCCAACGAAGAAAGGCGATGACTAACCGCAGTTGCGAGAATCCATATTCCGCCCGGCTGCGGCGGGCGTCGCTGATCAGCTTGTCGAGCTGGCCGCCGAGGTATGGTGTATCCTCGAAGCGAAGCCATTTCTGCAAGGCGAGCGAACGCCCGGCACCGATCTCCAGCGCCACCGCATCGTGCCAATAGAGGAGCTGCTGCGGCTGGATATTCTGGTAGTCCAGCACCAGCGGCACGCTGGAGGTGGTGAGATTGAGCGTGGACTGCGAGCTCTTGAAATAGAGCAGCCGGTTGCGCCGCGAGACATCGAACAAGCGGTCGCGCAAATGCGTCTGGATGATCCGGCGACGGCCGCCTTTCGTCTCCGATTCAAGGCCGGGCAGGCTGTTGACGTCCGCGTCAACCGGTTGGTCACGATAGGTCTCCAGCGTGCGGATGAGCGTGGGGAGATCCTGTGAGCGCTTGCCTCGGTGCAGCTCCGTCATTTCCACGATCACGGCGGCTACCACCGGATGCAGACGCGACGAGAGCGTGAAGAGGTTTCGCCGCGAATTGGCGAACAGCTCCAGGTCCGTGCGATTAGTGAAATCCAATCCGCACGCGAGGCTCGCGAGCAGCATGCCGAGCGAGAAGATGTCCGTGAGTTCATCGTGATGACCCACCGCATGCTCCCAGCTCACGTACCCGGGCAGATAAACCGGTCGCACGATGTCATCGGAGGCCGCCGCCACGTCGAGATTCGCGGTGTGGGTGAGGCGGCCATCCTCGGCTTCACGGCGCTGTTCGCCAATCACCTGCAGGCCGGCGCTGACCGGTGCCAGCAGCGAGCGGACCTTCGCGTCCTGGTGCTTCGGTTCAATGCCTTCGCCGGAGGTCAATCCGAGCCTGCGGCCCTCCTGGACCACGATGGCGGAAAGCCCCCTCAGCGGGGCGACCTTGTCCGCCTCGTGGATAGCGACCACCTCCCGCATCAGCGGCAGCATCGCCGCAAGCACGTCATCGACGCCGAAGCCGCCGAGAGACGCGCCCCCTTCCAGATATCCGGTGAATGGACTATCGCTCATGGGTGGGCAAGTTTGGCGGTCGCCAGCATCCCGGCGGCTTTTTCCTTCAAGCGCTTGAGATCCTTGGCCTTCAGCTTCAGCTCCTTCGTCGCGATCTTTTCGAAGTGGCTCAGGCACTCCAGCTCGCGGGCCTGCTCGATCGCCGCCGCCACCGGCAGGTCCTCCAGATCCGGGTCCACGGCGCAGAAATCCAGCATGACGTTGCAGAGGTATTCCCGGCGCGCTTTCGAGAGGGATGCCAGCTCATCAGCCAACTCCGCATCCGGCTCCTTGGCCGGAGCGAAATCGGGTAGATAGAGCCGGGCGTGGGCCAGCACCGCATCGCTGCGAAACCACCCGGGCGCGAGGTGATGCTGGAGGAACCGGCGGGTGAGTTTCGTCAGACGGGCCTGCTGGATCAGATCGAGCGCGTCGAGGCCCTCGTCCTCCTCAATCATTTTCGCGATCGAGGCATCGAGCGCCTCATCCTGGTCCGCCCACAGGTGCAGGGCCCGGGCACGCATGAAGGTTTCGGGGTGGGTCAGTTGCTCGGTGCGCGGCTTCGATTTCGAGAAGATCTCATCAGCCTGGGCGAGGTAACTTTTCCCGCTGACCAACGACAAGCCCGTGGCGATCTTCACCAAGGTCGCCACCGTGGTTTCGATATTGTCGGTCGCCAGCAGCGCCCCGCGGTCCGCGAAGAGCTCGGTAGCCAGCGCCCATAAGCGGACGCTCTGAGTGTGGCTTGGCTCCGCATTCGGATGATTCGCCGCGTGGTGGAGGATGCGGTCCGCGAGATAAAACGCTCCGCCGTCCATCTGCCACAGGAGGTAATGGGCCAGTTCGTGGCCGATCACCGCGCGAAGCTCTTCGGACGACAGCAGGGTGAGGATTGGTCCCGTGAAGATGAGATGCGCTTCACCCGGCAGGTAACAGATCGCCGCGTTCAACCGCGAGTTCCCTTGTGCCTGATACGCGAACACCTCCACCGCCTCCAACCCCAGCGCCACCTTCGCCGCCGTGATCTCCGCGAACAATTCCGGATGCCCCTTCGCGTCCATCCGGTAGGTGTCCCGCAACAATGAAAGCCGAACAGCCTCCGCGTCCTGCGTCTGCCGCTCGACATCCGCATACCAATCCCAAACCGCCCGCTCGTGATTCCTCAGCCAATCCACGAGCGCGCGATGCTGTGCCAGTGGCTCCAGAACCCGATTCATCCTACCAATGATTCAAACCAAGCCCGAGAGGACCGCAATCTCTAACGTCACCATTTGGAAAACGACCCTCAGAAGAGACCGAATAACTTATTTTCATAGAATGACTTATACCGCTTCCTCAAGTAGTCTTCGACTCCCACCCCGCTGGCATTTCGCATCCACCGTCTTCCAGTCAGCAGAGGAACGCTACCAACTCGACATCGTCTTCGGCACTCATGCGCTCATCATTGAGGAACGGTTGTTGCCAGCTCCTCTTGGTTCTCCAGAAAGAAGCGCTGGGATGGGCGCGCGCGATTCCCCTGTGCTACCAAACCCTGCAAGGTCAGGAAGGCGTGGACCTTTCTTCGATCCAAGACTCCTCCCGCTACCTGATCATTGGAAGAGCCAAAGCACCCGAAAATTAAACAGCTTTCACGATCGGGGAAATCTCCTGAGGGCGCTGATACTGCCTCGATGCCTTTCAAGGAAGGCGGCAGCGGGGCGACCACAGGCCTGGTCTGGGCTTTTTCACCAGCATGACGGATGCCGAGGGTACGGTGACCAGCTATTATTATGCCGCGGCAGACAAGCTGCGCGGCGTCATCGGCTATGTCATTCAGGACGATGGGGGGCTCAGTCTGCGGACCGATTACGAAAGCGATGATCTGGGGCGCCGGACCGTCAAACTCGGGCCGGTGCATCCCCTCGCCGACGGTACTTCGACGCCGAACGTCCGCACCTGCCAGTGGACCTACTATCGCGACCGGGTGCGGGAGGTCTGGACCATGACCGGCTACAATGACGGCACCAGCAATCATGTGCTCAGCGCGGTGCACATCAGGGCGGCGAACTTCTACGTGCCGGTGGCGGACCGTCCCACCACGCCGGTGAACATGAGCACCTGGCGGTGCGACTACACGGTCGATGTAGACAACGGAGCTGGCGGGGGCCTGCCAGTTCCCGCCAGCCCGAACGATCCGTTCGCCTCATCCTTCGGGAGGAGTTCCTGGATGAGCTGGGCGGTGGGATGGTACGACACTTCCGAAAAACTCCGCCAGAACTGGAGCTATCTCCTCATTCCTTCGACCGGCTTCGGCGCGGTGGATACCAACTACGGCCGCAAGCTGCTCGAATACGATGCCCTGGGGCGGCTCTACCGGACCACCTGTCCGGGCGGCATCGTCGATCAGACGGATTTCAACGCGATGAACTGGCCGGTGGCCGAGTGGTTGGGGGTCGGCACCAACCTCACGCAGACCCAGAAGAACACCTACGATGCCGATGGCAACCTCGACTCGGTGACTCAGTATGTCGACTCGACCGGCAGCAACGACCAGGTGACCACCTACGGTTACGACTTTCGGTATTTGCAGACCAGCAGTCACACCACGGTGCAGAAGGACGGCACCGGCACCTGGGATTTATATACGGCTACCACCTATGACCAGATCGGCCGGGCGACTTCCCAGAAGGGCTACCACACCTCCGACACGGTGGCCAACTGGACGGCGTACCGCACCACCGACTGGGACGTGCTCAACCGGGCGTATCGCGTGAAGACCTATCAGGTCGCCTCCAACACCAATTACCTGACCTCCAATACCTTCTACGACAGCCGCGGCAGCGTGGCGCGCCAGACGCCTGCCGGCACCCAGCTGTTCATCGCATACGAATACGACGCTGTGAGCCGGCTGACCATGGTCTCCAAAGCCTATGAACCCAGCGACAGCTCGTCGAGTTCATCGTCTTCACCGGCCCAATGGGATCCCGGCAAGGTCACCTATGCGGTGGTGCTGGAACAGACTCTCACCACCTACGACAACGGCGGGAATGTCATCCTGACCACAGCCAAGCGGCGCTATGACGATGCTACCGGCCTGAGCGATCTGGGTAATGCGACGACGGGTCCGAAAGCACGGGTCAGCTACGTGGCCACCTATCCGGACGGCATCGGCAGGGTTCAGGCCAGCGCCGATTACGGCACCAATGACAATCTCGCCTTCAGCCGCCCGGCGACCGTCCCACCGCGCAGCGGGCTGAGCACGCCGCAGCCGGAGGTCGCCACCTATTTATTCGATCTGCTGGGACGCATTACCTTCAGTAAGGACCCCGCTGGCATCGGCACCGGCCGGACCTGGGACAAGCTCAGCCGCTTGACTCTGGTGTACGAGAATGTCCCGAGTGGCAGC
>JAQGPE010000294.1 GCA_028293225.1 Akkermansiaceae bacterium
GTTGGAGTTGCGTGCAAAAATTCCGTGAAATTGTGAGTATAATGTTAACTGTAAACGAGTAGACGTTTCGATATGCGTTGTGTAAAAGCGGGAGGGAGCCTATGAAGCAGATTCGATTGTATACAAAAAAGCCGGACCTTCGTTAAGGGCCCGGCTTTTTAAAGTGAACGTTTAAATCAGGCGCGGCTGATGTAGGAGCCGTCCTCCGTCTTGATGATCAGCTTTTCGCCCGGCTTGATGAACAGCGGGACTTGGATCACAAGACCGGTTTCCATGGTGGCGGCCTTGTAGACGTTGTTGGCGGAGTCGCCCTTCACGCCTTCCGAGGACTCGGCGACGATCATTTCCATGGAAGGGGGCAGCTCGATGTCGGCGACGAGACCGTCGGCGAACAGGAGGGTGTAGGTATTGCCTTCGATGAGGTAGTTGCGGACCGTGTCGATGATGTCGTCGTGAACGGCGACGTCGTCGTAGGTTTCGTTGTGGAGGAAGTGGTAGCCGCCGGAATCCTTGTAGGAGTATTCGTGCGGGATGCGCTCCAGGAGAACGGAATCCATGGAGTCGTTCGAGGTCATGCGCAGGTTGGAGACCTTCTTATTGGAAACGTTGCGGATCGACATGACCACGTAGGACGCCATCCGCGGAGGAGTCTTGAGTTCGTGGGAGATGACGACGCAGACGTCGTTGTTGTGGCGGACGGCGTGTCCGCGACGGAGGTTGATGACGGGCGTGCTGGCCATGGTTGACGGGCGGGATAGGCGGTGACGAGTGCGGAAGCAAGCGCGGAGTGACAACCCGGGGGTGGCGATGCCGCAGATGGCGAGGGCCTTGCGGCCCCATGGGGCAAGAGCGCCGGCCTGACTGAACAGGAGCGGGCCGCGCTATTCGCCCACCCAGAAATTGATCTCGCGCAGGGCGGCAGTGCCCTTTTTGAAGTAGCCCTTCTGCCAGCCGTCGCCGTCCTCCAGGCCGTCCCAGCGTTTTGCCTTTGGCTGGACAGCGCGGCGGAA
The DNA here is from genome assembly GCA_028293225.1 of Akkermansiaceae bacterium. Lineage (GTDB taxonomy): Bacteria > Verrucomicrobiota > Verrucomicrobiia > Verrucomicrobiales > Akkermansiaceae > Haloferula. Next base: position 1,011 of record JAQGPE010000294.1, read on the forward strand.
GCGCCAGCGATACTGGTTGTAGATCGCCATGATGTTGGTGGCGTAGGCGGCGGCCAGGCCGGGGGCATCGCGGATGATCAGGAGGTTCTCGTCATTGGTTCCGCTGGCCTTTGGTCCCAGGTTGTGGGAGCCGGTCATGAGGGTGGGGTGGTCGCTGAAGGGGTCGACGAGGACGACCTTGCTGTGGACCATGGCAAAGGTTCCGGGGAGCTTTTTCATTTCGCTGCGGAACCACTTGGTGGGGGCGTCGATGGCGGCCGGGAGGACGACCTCGAAGTCGGCTTTCTTCTGATTCTCCGAATCGAAGAGCATGACCGGGTTGGCGGTGGTGCCGGGGTCCTGGTTGAGGACGCCGCGGATGTAGAGCTGGCCGTCCGGGCTGCCGGCTCTGGCGGTATCGATGATCTGGTTGAGGAGGGTGTCCTTGGGGCCCGGATTGAACATCAGGAACAGGATGGCGTGTTTGGCCCCGGCGATGATGTCCCGGGCCTCGTTGAGATCGACCTGTCCGATGGTGGGAGTGAACCAGAGGCCGGCCGGGGCGCCGGAATTGCCGCCGATGGTGGATTTCCGCGGGGTGCTGTTGCTGGTCTTGAGTTCGGGAGGAGTGGTGTTGGCGGCGTCCTTGAGGAGATGCCACTGGGCCACGTATTCCCTGGCGAGGTGGGGGTCGTCGATGAGGACCGAGTTGTTGGCCTGGGTGCAGAGGCCGGTCGTGGTCCAGTTCTGGCTGCCGGTCCAGATCCAGCGCGGCTTCTTGTTGCCGTCGCAGACGACCATGAACTTGTTATGGCCCAGGACTCCGCGCGGGAGCATGCGGTCGTGGAGGTCGATTTTACCCTTGAGTCGAGCGCGGGCCGCCTCGTTCTCGTCGCCGTCTTTCTTCTTGATGCTGCCGTTCGCCAGGACGAGGTGGGCGCGCTTGCCGAGCTTTTCCAGGGCTGGCTCCAGCTGGGGGTCGTTGAGTTCGAAAAGGACGGCGTAGATCTCGCGTTTGTCGGCGGCGGCCGCGGCCAGCAGTTCGAAGAGCCGTTCGCCGAGGGGGCCGAAGAGGTAATTGCGGAGCGGGCTGCCGGGGGTGTCGATCTCGGTGCGCAGTTTCTTCGATTTCAGGTCGCCGGGAGCGGAGTCCAGGCGCCGGGAGACCCATTGGGCCGCGACGATGCCGCGATTGAAGTAGGCTTCTATCTTGGGCTCGAACTGGCGGGTGAGTTCGACTTCCGGGGTCCAGTCGCTGGCGGACGCGGCGTCGGGGCGCAGGTTATCCCGATCCGGTCCCACCATTGGCAGCACGCGGTAGGATAATTTGTCGCCGGGCTTGGCCATGTAATCGGTCCACTGATATTTTTGGATCGGCCAATTGGTCGAGGCCCGGCGTTCTCCCTCCTGATGTTCCTGGTCCGCGAAGCCGACCCATGTGCTCACGACTTCCTCCACGCCGTTTCTCTTTCGCATGAGAGCGAATCCCCGGCAGTCCTTGATGATGCCCGCGGGCTTCCAGGCGATAAAAGTATCGTCTCCGTTGTGATAGACTTTAATTTTCATGATTCGAGACAGGGAGGTGAATCGATCGTCCGGCGATCCATTTCGCACTCCATGCTCAAGATGGAGATCTTCCGATAATCTGCCGGATCTCTAATAAGACATCCATATTTGGAGTTATCCGACAATGAAAACTTATGTCGATTTCGACACGCGCAGGAGGGAGTGCGCCCCCGGTCTTTTCCCGGACGGGCTTTGCGGGGGTGGAGGATGATCCCGTGCATGGCAGAGGATGCCTCGAATGTGGGTTGCCGGGCCGGGGGAGCGCTTCCACGCTGGGGCTTCCCAGCGATGAATGCCACTTCCCCAAAAGCCGTGCGCCTCTATGACACCACCCTGCGGGATGGGACTCAGGGCGAAGGATTCCAGCTCTCCCTGCTCGATAAACTGCGAATTGCCGAGCGGCTGGATGTCTTTGGCGTGGACTATATTGAAGGCGGCTGGCCGGGCTCGAATCCGAAGGACGTGGAGTTCTTCCAGGAGGCAAAGAAGCTGACGCTGAAGCATGCGAAGCTGGCGGCCTTTGGGTCGACGCGGCGGGCCGATACGCCGGTGGCGGAGGATGCGCAGGTGAAGCTGCTGCTGGCGGCCGAGACGCCGGTGGTGACCATTTTCGGCAAGAGCTGGGCGCTGCATGTCACCGAGGTGCTGCGGACCACGGTGGAGGAAAACCGCGCGATGATCCGCGAGACGGTGGCGTATCTGAAACAGCATGGCCGCGAGGTGATCTACGACGCGGAGCACTTTTTCGACGGCTACAAGGATTCTCCCGAACATGCGCTGGCGGCGCTGTCCGCGGCGGCGGAGGGCGGGGCGGACTGCCTGGTGCTGTGCGACACCAATGGCGGCACGCTGCCTTCCGAGGTGATGGAGATTTGTGCGGCGGTGATGGCGCATCTGCCCGGTGCGGCGGTGGGGATTCACACGCACAATGACTGCGAGCTGGCGGTGGCCAATGCGATTGCCGCGGTGAAGGCCGGGGCGGTGCAGGTGCAGGGGACGATCAATGGCTACGGGGAGCGGACCGGGAACTGCAATCTGACCTCGGTGATCCCGATCCTGCAGCTCAAGATGGGCCTGCCGGTGGTGCCGGAGCTGGAGAAACTCCGGGAGCTGTCGTACTTCGTCGATGACGTGTCGAACAATCCGCACTTCGCCCGTGCGGCCTTCGTGGGGCGGACGGCCTTTGCCCACAAGGGGGGAATGCACGTGAATGCGGTGCAGAAGCTGGCGCGGAGCTACGAGCACATCGTGCCGGAGACGGTCGGCAACGAGCAGAACATCCTGGTTTCCGAGCTGAGCGGGCAGTCGAACATCCTGATCAAGGCCGAGCAGCTGGGGATCCCGCTGGAGAAAGGCTCGGCCGAAGCGAAGGCGGTGCTGCAGCGGGTCAAGGAGCTGGAGAATGAAGGGTATGCCTTCGAGGCGGCCGGTGGTTCGCTGGAGCTGCTGATCCGCCGGGAGCTGGGAAATTACCGCAAGCCTTTTGATTTGAAGGAATTTCACACCAGCTACCGCCAGTATCGCGATGGCCATGAGCCGGTCTGCGAGGCGACGGTGAAGATCCACGTCAATGACGTGCCGGAGTATACGGTGGCGGAAGGCCAGGGGGTGGTGAACGCCCTGGACGTGGCGCTGCGGCGGGCGCTGCGGCCGTTTTACCCGGAGATCGAGCGGGTCTCGCTGGTGGACTACAAGGTGCGAATCATCGACGGCCACGACGCGACGGCGGCGAAGACCCGGGTGCTGATCGTTTCCTCCGACGGGGAGGAGAACTGGGGGACGGTCGGGGTGTCGGAGAACATCATCGAGGCGTCATGGATCGCACTGGTGGACGGGATCGATCTTTTTTTGCAGCGGGCGAGGGGGTGAAGGGGAATGATTGCTTTTCACGGTATTCCTCTTAGGAGGGAAGCCGTTGATGAGACGTTTCCTTATTCCTACAGGCTTGCTGCTGGTTGGCTTGGTATCGCCGTTGCTGGCGCAGCAGGGTGGTCCGATCGCGGAAAGCGTGGATGGCCGCTTTGCGATCAGTACAAGACTGCTGGTGATGCAGGTCCTGAGCGTGGGCTTGGTCGTGGCTTTGCTGGCGGGAGTGGTGATCTTCGTCGTGAGGCGCTCGAAGAGGAGAGTGGCTTTGCGAAGCGGTCAGCGGGTGCTTTGAGCCTCAATGTCCGGGTGGGTCGATGGTGCCCGATGGCCTCGGCGAGGCGGAGGGGATCAGGGCGGCAACGAAGGGGGGACATTCTTGTCCCCCG
>JAQGPE010000298.1 GCA_028293225.1 Akkermansiaceae bacterium
CCACTTTCCCGAAACACGGGAGATCTGGTCCTACGGTTCAGGCTAAGGCGGCAATGCCTTGCTCGGGAAAATGTGCCTCGCCCTCCGCATCGCCAGCAACATCGCCCGTGAGCACACCTGGATGGCCGAGCACATGCTGATCCTGGGCATCGAGTCGCCAAAGGGCGAAAAGACCTACGTCACCGCCGCCTTTCCGTCCGCCTGCGGCAAGACCAACCTGGCGATGATCGTCCCGCCGCCGGAGTATGCGGAAGCGGGCTGGAAAACGACCATCGTCGGCGACGACATCGCCTGGCTGTGGCCCCACGAAGATGGCCGCCTGCACGCGATCAACCCGGAAACCGGCTACTTCGGCGTCGCCCCCGGCACCTCGCACGAGACCAACCCGATCGCCATGGAGTCGATGCGGGCCAACACCATCTTCACCAACGTCGCCCGGACCGATGTCGGCGACGTCTGGTGGGAAGGTCTGACCAAAGAGCCCCCCGCCCACCTCATCGACTGGCAGGGCCAGGACTGGACCCCGGACAGCGGCCGTCCCGCCGCCCATGCCAATGCCCGCTTTACCGCTCCAGCCAGCCAGTGCCCGACCATCGACGCCGACTGGCAGAACCCGAACGGCGTGCCGGTGTCCGCGATCATCTTCGGCGGCCGCCGTCCCAACACCATGCCGTTGGTCTACCAGGCCTTTAACTGGTCGCACGGCGTCTACGTCGGCGCGACGATGGGCTCCGAAGTCACCGCCGCCGCCACCGGCCTGAAAGCCGGCGTGCGCCGCGACCCGATGGCCATGCTGCCCTTCACTGGCTACAACATGAGCGAGTACTTCCACCACTGGCTCGACATGCGCAGTCAGGTGAAGCACCTGCCGCGTTTCTTCCACGTCAACTGGTTCCGCAAGGACGAGAACGGCAAGTTCCTCTGGCCCGGCTACGGCGAAAACATGCGCGTGCTGGAGTGGATCGTGAACCGCTGCCACGGCCGTATCCCCGGCCATGAAACCCAGATTGGCTGGACCCCCGACTGGGAGGATTTCAACGTCACCGGCCTCGAAGGCTTCGATGAGGAGAAGTTCGACCTCTGCATGGCCTTCAACGCCCACGAGTGGCAGGCCGAAATCCTCAGCCAGGGCGAGCTGTTCCTGAAGCTCTACGATCAGTTGCCAAAGGAACTGGTCTTCCAGCGGGAGCTGCTGGCATCGAGGCTGAGTTAGGGGCCACGATGGCGATTTCATCAAACCGTGAAATCCAAGTCATGAGCGATAGGCCGGACAAAATAGATCACTCCCCGTCATCGACTCCTGAAGGATGGGCTGGGCCCAAATGGTGGGAGAGTTGGGCGCCTGCCCTCGGCTTTGGCTGCGGAGGCTGCCTGCTACCCGTGCTTTTCTTGCTCTTCTGTCTCTTCATTCTCAGGGATATAGGACCCCCGGTATCCTGGCTTTTTTTGCCGGCCGGTTTGGGAATCGTAGGCCTTGGAGTAGGCTGCCTCATCCGAAAGGAAGCGATTGCGAGGTCGAATCCTCCGGAAATCGGGAACGATGGGGATCCGAGCGGACGGGAAGACGAAGAATCCTAGATCGCGGGAGCGGCGAACTGGCCACCCATCGGAATAAAAAAGCCGCGGACCATCCCTGATCCGCGGCTGTTGAAAGCCTGAGTTACAGACAAAACGGGGGATCAATCCCAGTCGCCACCACCGCCGTAGCCACCTTTACCGCCACCACCGCCGTAGCCGCCTTTGCCGCCACCACCGCCGTGGCCGCCTTTACCGCTTCCGCCGCCGCCGTAGCCGCCCTTGCCGCCACCACCGCCGCCGTAGCCGCCTTTACCACCACCGCCGCCGTAGCCCCCGCCACCGCCACCACCCCGGCGCTCACCGCCGAAGCCGCCGCGATTGCCACCACCGCCGCCGCCGCCACCGCCACCTGGACGGGGTTCGCGGGGTTCCGCTGGATTGACTCGCAGCGGGCGGCCGCCGAGCTCCTGACCGTTCACCGCGTCAGCCGCTTCCTTCACCTGGGAAGAGTCGGCCAGCGTTACGAAGCAGAAGCCGCGAGGGCGTCCGGTTTCGCGGTCCGTGACGATTTTCACTTTCTCGACCGCACCGAAGGCGGCGAAGAGTTCTGCCACTTCCTGCTCGGTGGCGCTGAAGGGCAGGTTGCCCACGTAGATGTCCATTGTCTGTAGTCGATACGCCGTTTTCTCAAATTCACTTCCCGGGGCAACGGCGCGAAGACCGGGGAAGCGGGCCCGGTAATTTGCTCCGGACCGTTTCGCCCTACACTTTCACCCGCGGGACGGCAAGCATTGAAGTGAAGAGTGTTGTCCGGAATTTCAGGCCTCTATAATCCGTAAATCCGGATTTTTTTCGCCCCGGCTCACTTCAGGGTCGGCCGCACGGGAATGCCCCTGGCCGCGAAATAATTTTTCGCCTCCCCCACCGTGTGCTTTCCGAAGTGGAAAATGCTGGCCGCCAGCACGGCGTCCGCTTTGCCCTTTTCCAGCACTTCCACCATGTGATCGAGATTTCCCGCACCGCCGCTGGCGATCACCGGGATGCCGACGCTGCCGGAAATCGCCGCCGTCAGTTCGCAGTCATAGCCGGCCTGAGTGCCGTCGGCATCCATGCTGGTCAGCAGGATCTCCCCCGCTCCGCGGTTCCAGATTTCCCGCGCCCACTCGACGGCGTCCAGGCCGGTCGCCGTGCGGCCGCCGTGAGTGTAGACACCCCACTTGCCGGGGCCCTCGCGCTTGGCATCGATCGCCACCACGATGCACTGGCTGCCGAAGGCCTTCGCCCCGGCATCAACCAGTCCCGGCTCTTTGACCGCCGAGGTGTTGATGCCGACCTTGTCCGCGCCGGCCAGCAGCATTTCCCGCATGTTTTCCACCGAGCGGATGCCGCCCCCCACCGTCAGGGGAATGAAGCAGTGCTCGGCCGTGCGCCGGACCACATCGACCATGGTCGCGCGGTTGTCGGAGGACGCCGTGATGTCGAGGAACACCAACTCGTCCGCCTGCTGGGCATTGTAGGCCATCGCGGCCTCCACCGGGTCGCCGGCATCGATCAGATCGACGAAATTGACCCCTTTGACCACGCGGCCATCGGTGACGTCCAGGCAGGGGATGATGCGTTTCGCGAGCACGCAGGGAGCAAAGCCACCCAGGACCGCCTTTGCCAACGTTGTATTTAGCCGACCGCCGGGAAGTAGTGCCCCAGCGCCTCCACGCAGCCATGGCTGTGGCCGTTCTCGCACTCATACCCGCCCAGAGCTTTGACGTGCGCGCGCACCTCGGGAACCGCGTTCGCCGGACAGGCCACGCGAGCCGCCGCCTGGAGGGAGAGCATCTCGAAGTCGTTGTGGCTGTCGCCGATGGCGAAGCAATCCGCCGCGGTAAGACCGAAATGGCGGGCCACCTCCCCCAGCGCGCTGCCTTTCTGATACTTCTTGTGGCCGAAGCGCAGCCAGACCGAGTTCCGCTGCCAGCCCAGGAACGGCTCGTCCGCGGTCAGATGGATGACCCGGCTCATGATCCAGGCCATTTCCTCCTCCGTGCGCGCCACCAGCCCGGCGGGATCCCCGGGCACCTCGACCCAGGTCGCGCCGGTGTGCTCTTCCACCTCAGCGCGAATGGCATCCAGCGTCGATTTCACACTCACGAAGAACTCCTCCAGCTCCCGGGCGCAGTCGCCGTTCCACGGCTCGTGGGCGATCCACCGGCCGACCTGGTTCGGCATCCAGATCTCGCGCTCGCGGGCGACCACCCAGTCCGGCAGGAAAGGAAAGCCGTTGTCGAGCAGACCCTCCATCACGTGTGGGATGGAGCGGCCGGTATTGATGCCCCAGACCGCCCCGCGGCTTTCGCGCAGTTCCTTGAGGATCGAGAAAAAATCCGGGCTGACCGTGGGGCTCCCCGCCGGGTCGTGCAGCGTTCCGTCGAAGTCGAAAGAGAGGATGATTTGGGGATTCCGGACCGGCTCAAGCTGCTTCACTGCCGCAGTCTTAGGCGACCGCTCTCAGGAACGCACCCACGAATTCCAAATGTACGCACATTTGTATGACAGGAGTGAAAACTACTCCCCCAGATCGACGGCCTTCGGAGGCGCCGGATCTTTGATCTCCGT
>JAQGPE010000315.1 GCA_028293225.1 Akkermansiaceae bacterium
GCAGGGCCTGCTCTCACTGGTCAGCACCGGCCTCGGCTCGCTGGTCGGGACCTTTTCGTCGCGTTGGATGTGGAATCTCACGATGAACGATGGCCAGAGCAATTGGGCTCTCTATTGGGGAATGCAGGCCGCCTGCATCGCCGTGTGCATTCCCATGCTGGCGTTTTTCTATCGAGGCCTGCCAACCACGAAATCCCTTGTCACGGCATGACCCACGAAGAACGAAAAGATCTGTCGCGAACGGTCCTGGAAGGCCTGTCTGTCGGAGATGCTTTCGGCGAAGCCTTTGCCTACGGCTGCGCCAATGTCCGCCAGCGGATCCAAGCCGGAATCGCCGCGGGCCCCTACTGGTGGACCGACGACACCGCGATGGCCATCGGCATCGTGGAATGCCTGCACCGCTCGGGTGGCATCGCAGAGGACATGCTGGCGTGGATCTTTTCCCGTAATCTCAAGAAGGATCCCGACCGCGGCTACGGGAAAATGGCCCGGCGCATTCTTGACCGGATCGGCCAGGGCGAAAATTGGATGGAGGTTTCGAGCACTGCCTTCGACGGCGGCTCGATGGGCAACGGCGCAGCCATGCGCGTGGGGCCGCTCGCCGGCTGGTTCGCCGATGATCTTGACCGGCTCGTCACCGAAACGTGGAAGTCCGCGCGAGTCACCCACTGGCATCCGGAGGGCATTGCCGGGGCGATCAGCGTGGCGGTGGCGGTCGCCTGCGCTTGGCAAACGCGCGGACTTCCCGCGTCTGAAGCAGGAACTCAGATCCTCACCGAAATTCTCAAGCGCACTCCGGAAAGCGGCACCAGAGACGGCATCCTGACCGCCTCCCGGCTCGATCCCATGATCTCCTCTGCCGCCGCGGCCCGGATCCTCGGTAACGGATCTCAGGTCACCGCTCCGGACACGGTCCCTTTCGTCATCTGGTCGGCCTTGCGCTCGCTCGACGACTACCAGGAAGCTTTCATTTCCACCGTCGAAGCAGACGGCGACTGCGATACCAACGCCGCAATGGTCGGCTCGATTCTGGCCGCTCGGCTTGGGATCCCGGGCATCCCCGTCGAGTGGCGGGAGTCGCGGGAAGCGCTCCCGGATTTCGACTGATCAAGGCAGCTTCCACGCATCCCGTTTGGCCGCATACTCCGAGTCAGGCAGCAGCACATACACCGGCTGCTTCTTCGGATCGACCCACTTGATCATGCCGCGCAGCTGGTCTTCCGGCATGGTCGTGCAGCCGGCGGTTGGCTTGGAGCCCTCCCCGCGCCAGATGTGAAAGAAGATCGCGCTGCCGGCCCCGGCCTTCGCCTGTGGAGGCGCGTTGTGAGCGATGAAGAGTTTGATGGAATGAGCGTAGTCGCCCTGCTTCATCTGCTGCTTCTTTTCCCACGCGGTGACTGGATCGTGGTCGATCACCAGGTGCTGGTTGTAGCTCGGGGAAGCCGGGTCCTCCACCCACAGGTCGCGGGCAGTCACCTGGCGGTAGGGCAGATCGGCAGCCTTCTTGATGGTCGCATCGTAGCCCCATGCCCCGCCGATGCGAAACACCCCGGCCGGGGCGCGATTGTCGCCTTCAGTCTTGATCGTCGCATCCTTCGGACGCGGGCTGATGCCGAGCCCCCAGACCAGGCCGCTTTTGCCGACCTTGCCCTGCCACGGCCCGGCGACCTTCACCCACTTGCCGCCCTTTTTTTCATAGGTCGTCAGGCTGACATCGGAGCTGTTCCAGCCCTTCGTCACACCGACCACACATTGATTGGAGGCCTCAGGCAGCTCGAAACCACCGGCCGCGCAAACGACGCCGGCCAAAAACACCAGAAGGATGCGAATCACGGCGTGATGATGGAACATTCACGGCCGGGCGCAAGCCGCGGCCTCGTGTTCGATCACCTGAAATGCCTCCCCGGGCCCCTCGGGATTGATCGCGTAGGCGTCGGCGGCGTTTTCCGGTGAGACCCAGGGCAGCAGGAAATCGCGCTGGCTCTGGAGCCTCCGGACCCTGGCATACGGTTCCGCCCAGAGAGCGAGATCGGTGAAATTCACATCGGCGGTCAGATCCTGCCTCCCGGGATTCGCGTAGGCCGCGGGCCCCTCCACCCGCTGCTGCATGAAATAGCCGCGCAGGGACCCCTTCGGGCGGCGGTAGTAGAGGCGTTCCGCTTCGGCGCCGTAGTCAATCGTCAGCATCCGTCCCGCCTGCCAGTCCGGCAGCCACTCCTGCCACCAGGAGCGGAAGGACTCGTGGACCTCAACCGTCTGACCGATGGCGCAGGTGTCGTCCAATGACGCCGACTTTGGCAGTTCCGTTTCCGGAATCCATATCTCCGCCGCCGGATTTCCAGGCGCAAGATAGAGCTCCGACCACCCCGTTTCCGTTCTGCGAAAACGCCGCACCGGAAAGGCATCGGGAAACTCATTGGAATAAATGCACGCCCTCCCACCGGCAGCCTCAAGCGCCTCCCCGATGCTGTCATGCCAGCGGACCCTCCCTTTCAGCAAGGCTGCCTGCTTCTCCCGCAGCGGAGCGGAGCGCTCGACCAGATGCAGTTGGATCCCCAGCCGCCGCAGCCAGGGAATCCCGGCCAGCACCGCCTTCGCCAGAGTCCCCTCACCCGGTCCCAGTTCAATCAGATGCCGGCAGCCCGTCTCCTTCAGCGCAGCCAATGCCCACCCGGCAACCGCCTTTCCCAACGCCGGGGAAATCATCGCGGTCGTGGTGAAATCCCCGCCCTTGCCGACTGCATTGATACTGCGGGTATAGTAGCCGCGCTCCGGATCGAACAACGCCGCCTCCATAAAGCGATCAAAGCGCAGCGGCTCATCATCGGGCCATGGGAAAGACATAGATTCGCGGGATGAACCTTGACGGCTCAAGGCGACCGCTAGCATCTGGTGAAATGACCAAGGGAAAAAGCCTCATTTTCGTGTCAATGCTGACCATCGCCTCCTGCCACAAGGAGATCGAAGCACCGGCTCCGGAAACGAAACCCGCCGCGACGAAAAACTCCGCCACGGCTTCCTCTGGAGCGGACGCCAACGCCGTGGCGGACACGCCTGCCGGAGCTGAAAAGGCCTCCGACCGCTCGGCGGCCAAAACCCCGCCACCCGCCCTGGGTGAGCGCCTGCCCGGCAACACCCAGGCGAAGAGTCCCTACAGCAGCGCCGTCGTCGATGTGGCGGGACTTTCCCCAGGCTCGCTCGTCAAAGATCCGACCAACGGGAAATCCTTCACGCTTCCCGAGGAACTCCCTACGGAAGACCCGGATCTCGCCGAAAAGCCGATCGGTGTCGCCGTCCCCGGCAGAGCGGGCATGGTTTTCAGCCCCTACAATAACAAGATCGTCGATGTCACGGGAATCCCGGCCGGCAGATTGGTTGCCGATCCGACTTACCCTGCGGCCGAGAAAAAATTCTTCCGCGTTCCTGAAGCGGTCGCCGCACCCGCCCCTGCCGGGCAATAAAAGCAGCAGCGCTCCGCCCTTGCCGGGTTGAGGTCGGCCGAAGCATCATGCCCCCGTCATGGAGTGGAACGCAGTCGGCATCACGATCCTCATCGCCCTATCTTTGCTGTGGAAGCTGGATTTCATCGCGACCCTGCTGAACCTGAAGGCGCTCTCTCCCGAGATCCCCGCCGAGTTCGCGGGCGTCTACGATCCGGAGCGCTACGCGAAGTCACAGGCCTACACCCGCGAGTCGGCCCGCTTTGAAATCATCCACTCGGTTTACTCGCTGACGGTCCTGATCGTCTTCTGGGTTCTCGGCGGCTTCGGCTGGTTGGACACTCTCGTCCGCAGCGCCGTGCATGGAGAAATCCTCATCGGCCTCAGCTACCTCTCCGCCCTGTTTCTGGGCCACACCCTGCTGCACCTGCCCTTTTCGATCTACGATACCTTTGTGATCGAGGAACGCTTCGGCTTCAACAAGACCACGCCGGCGACCTTTGTCATCGACCAGATCAAGGGGCTTTTACTGGCCGCGGTGCTCGGGCTGCCACTGATGGCCGGATTGCTGTGGATCTTTGCAAATGTCACTCATGCCTGGTTGTGGGCGTGGGGCTTTTTTGTCATTTTCCAACTCTTCATCACGTGGCTCGCGCCATCGCTGATTCTTCCGCTGTTCAATAAATTCACCCCGATGACCGACAGTCCCCTTCTCCAGGCGATCCACGCGATGGCGAAGAAGTGCGGCTTTCCGGTGGCGGAGATTTCGGTGATGGACGGCTCCAAGCGCTCGACCAAGGCCAAT
>JAQGPE010000318.1 GCA_028293225.1 Akkermansiaceae bacterium
TCACCGATCACCATCGTGTCGTCCATGGTCACCCGCCCGCCCTGCGACAGCCGCAGGCCGCCGCTGGTCACGCTGCAGCGCGACAGGAAATTGTCCGGCGAAGTCAGCGCGGTCGTACCAATATGCCCGGAGCCGATCTGCAGTTTCACCTCAAACAGCGTCGGGGCGAAGACATAGCCCTCCAGTTGATGGCTGACCTTCACCAGTGCACTCCCGGTCCCCGAGTAGACGGTCTTCGCAGAGATGCTTCCGGGGCTGCCGCCGGAGCCGATGTCCAGTTCTCCGGAACCGCCCGCCTGATTCCCCAGTACCAGATCGCCCTGGCCGGTCGGCCCCACCCGCAGCTTGCCGCCGTCCTTCAGCATGATGCCGCCCCGCCCGGCATTCCCCGCCCTCATGCTCGCCGCGGCCACCTGCACCGTGCTGCTGTCGCCGACGGTGAGGTCGCTGTTCGAGCCGCTGGCGCTGCCCAGCACCAGGCCGCCTGTGGCCAGCGTGCCGCCGCCGTTCACCAGCATGGTGCTCTTGCCCTGGTTGCCCGCGGTCAGGTTGCCGACGTCCCAGCGCGAGCCAGCGCCGGTGACGATGACGTCGCCAAAGCCGGTGGCGGCATCGCCCAGTACGGCGTCCGTCGTATGTGCGGGATCGTTGTTGATCACCCGTCCGCCATCGTTGATGCGCAGGTTGCCGCGGTTGCCGATCCCGATCCGCAGCGGCAGGCCCTGCACCAGCACCGTCGAGTTGACGCCCTGGACATTCAGCGTGCCGGAAGTCGTCGCGCCCGGAGTCGCGCTGCCGACGACGATTGATGACTCCAGCCGTCCGCCGCCCAGCACCGTGACCTCGCCACTGCCGATCACGCCGATCAGCGTGCGGGCAAAGGCCACGTCCGGGGTCTTCACGATCGCCCCGTTGATCTCGATGTTTCCGGAGTCCTGCGCCACCAGGAAATCCGTGGTGTTCGGCACCTGGTTGTATTTGATTTCCAGCGTTCCCGCCGTGGCCTGCACCACGCCGGTGTCCCAGATGCGGCCATTCAGCGTGGTCCGCCCGGTGCCGGTGCTGGTCACCAGGTCCACATACTGCAACCGCGGGTCAAAGCTGTAGGCCGCCGCATTGTGCTGGAAGATCACGCGGGTGTTGGTCGGCGTGGTCCCGGCCCGCAGGATCGATGGCGAAATCACCGGCCCCGGCCCGAAAAAGCCGCCTGCGGGATTGACCCCGCCGACGGTCAACGACGCATCCGAGGCGCCGGTCAGCGACCCCAGGATCACCGTGTCCGGCGCACGCAGGGCCCCGCCATTGGTGGCGTACGCGGTCCCTTTCGAGCCCGCTTCCTTGCCGATCCAGATCTTGTTCCCGGCGATCTCCGAGCCGGTGTCGTAGGACTGAATGCTGCCGTCGGCGGCCGGGGCGTCGCCCACTTTCAGATCGCCCGTCACGCTGACCTTGCCGCCGGTGAAGGTCTTCAGCTCCCCCTTGCCGGTGGCGCTCTGACTCACCGAAATCGACCCCGCGGTCAGGGTTCCGCCAGCCGTCACCGTGACGTAGGCAGGCATGCCGGACAGACCGGAATAACCCGGGCCGGACGGCGGCACCAGCGGCGCGCCCAGTGTCATGGCACCGGTGACTTCCGCGTGCGCGGCGATGTTCAGGAAGGAATCCTCGAGATTCTGGATGGTATCATAGTAGGTGGTCCGGCCCATCAGGATCGAGCTGGCCGCCAGCGTTGACGTATCCAGCACATCCACCTGCGAGCCACCGGAGGTGCCGATTTCCAGAACGCCCAGATTGGCATACGCCGGGCCCGTGATCCGCAGCGATTTCGACCCCGCCGGGTCGATGTTCACGTGGGCGCTGTCGGCCGCGAATCCTCCCGCTCCGCCGATGGTCTGGCGGCCGGACATGACCGCCAGCCCGCGCACGGTGATGCTGCCGCCGTCCTGGGTGAAATCACTCTGCGGATCGTTGTAAAAGACCCAGGCTCCCGGGGCCGCTTTATAGCCGATGTCGATCGCCGAGTGGTCGGTCTGGAACTGGCCTCCATACAGGTTCTGAAAAGCGCTGTCGATCGTCAGCGTCGTCGAGCCGATGTCCGCCAGGGAGGCTCTCGAGCTGACAGAGAAGCTGTCCGTGGAGACCTTGCCCCCGGTGATGTCGCAGAGGCCCTGCGCGACGCCGATGTTCTGGGTGATGAGGATGCCGCCGTTTTGCTTGAAGTAGCCCTTGGCGTTGTCCCCCACCGTGATGGTGCTGGGCTCCCACAGCCCTCCGGCGAAGCGCAGGAAGCCATCGTAGGTGTTTTTGCCGATGCTGGTCGGCCCGCTGATCAGGCCGAAGCCGTGGAGAATCCCGTTTGTCGTTCGTGAGCCGCTCGGGTTCAGGTACATCGCCGGTGTGTCGTTGGTGATGGTTCCCTGGTCGTTGGCGATCACCAGATTGCCGATGCGGTACACCTTGTAGTAATTGTTCTCCACGAAGACCGTACTCGTAAAATACGCGTCCTGCTCTTCGGGGCTCGGAGCGCGCAGATTCGCGGTGTAGTAGGTCGACTCCGAAGTATCGACATTCACCTCGACCGATTCCCCCGGCCCAGGGACGTGGTCCGGGTCCCAGTTGTCCGTTTCGAACCACGAGTTGGCGTCGTCGTCGGGGCGCCAGTAGAGGTCCGCTGCGCGCAGGGAGTTCGCGGGCATGAGCGCCATGAGGGAGGATGCCGCCAGCGTCATCTGCGCGCGGCGGCCTTTCATCATCGTCATCGGAGATCGGGTTTCCATGGTAGGCGGAGGAGTGCGGATTTTTCCGAATCGCTCGCCTGCCATCCCGCCACAGCTCCGCCCGGCCTCCTTGAGAAGCGTTCCACCCGGTGCCGTCTTTCACGGGACCGCCGCCCGATGCAATCCGGGAAAGGAAACGTCACAGAGATCTCACCGAACGAAGTGCGCGACACGGAGCCGGCTCTTCAGATGCTTTCTTCTCTATTACACGAGGCCGCCGCCGCCATGTCACCGCCGCTGCCGCATTTCCCCCT
>JAQGPE010000341.1 GCA_028293225.1 Akkermansiaceae bacterium
GACCTGATGTGTCGCCTTGGGGTGGAAAAGGCGGCGTTTGGCAGAGAAGCTTTTCTCGACAGCCTCGATGCAGAACAATGCCGGCTGCTGGCGATCGAAATCATCGAGGAGGCTTTCGTCAAGGGGCAGGCCACGGTCGCAGATTTGCACTATTTGTTCTGTTCTCTGGCCGGTCGGGATTTGGAGGGGGCCATGGAGTTGATCGAGGATCTGGAGCCCTGGCTGCACAAGGTCGAACAATTTCGGGATGCGCTTTACGCCGTGGTTTTTGCCGTGAAGCTCCATCCGGATTCGGCGTTCGATTTCGTGGTGCGGAAAATCGGCGAAGCCAAGGAGGGTCTCAGAACCGATGATCAAGAGCTGGACGATTCGATGAAGGGCTCCTTGCTTTCCTGCATCGCCGCCGGTCCTGGCGGAATCCAGAAGGCACTTTCGTTGTTTGAGAGAGCCGGCTTTCACACCCAAAGCTGCCGGCGGTTTTCTGCGTCACTGGTGGCCCAGCAGGCAAATACCGCTAACAAAAGGGATGACCTCCTGGCCGGGATGCGTCGTCAAATCCCGTGCTTCACCGATTCCGAAGTCGCTGAGGATTTCCGAAGGGGGATTTTCAGAGGGCTAGGAGCGAATCTCGGAGGAATGTTCGATGAGGCGGATAAAGTGCGTGGGGGCAATGACGATAGATGGACTTTCGATGCTGCAGTGGCGTGGGTGGCGGCAGCTGGACTCAGCGAGGAAGAGATGGGACTTCTGCTCCGCGGGCTTGGGGTTCCCCGTAATGTCGGGGAGATTGGGAAATGGGTGAATTGGATGATAGAACAGATGCCGATGGCTGAAGCCGCATCCAAAATCCGCCACTTCACCGAGTGGTGGTCACGGAATGATTCGAAGGCTGCACATGGGTGGTTGCTCCAAGCCGGAGGAACTGCATTCCACCAAGACGCGGCTTGCGGTGTGGCCGAAGGGTCGGCATTCCACTCTCTGGAGCTTGGCACGGAAATCGCGATGCTGCTGCCAGAGGGGCCGATGCGGGAGCAATTGCTCTCCAGTCTGCGGGAACGCTTCGCGTTCGGTGAGCAGGCTCGCGCACGGCACCGGGAGGATGGCGCTGACGGAGTGACTGACCGATTCTGGCAGCCTCCCTGATGCCCGAAGGCCGCCGCAGGGTTCGCAGTGGGATCAGACCAGTTCGAGCAGCTCGTCGGCTTTGCGGCTGACTTCCTGGAAGCGGCCGGCCTTGTCGGGCTGCTTGATGTCCTCATCCCAGGTCGGGATCATTTCGCTCATGCGGGCCTTGCCCTCCGGGGTGTTGAGGAGGTGCGGGAAGCACATCTTGATGACCTCCAAGACGATGTTGACCGAGACTGAGGCACCGGGGGAGGCGCCGAGCAGGGCGGAAATACTACGGGCGGCGTCGGTGATGACCTCGGTGCCGTAGTGGACGATGCCGGCTTCGCCATCGGTCTTCTTGATCGCCTGGACGCGGATGCCGGCGTCGATGAGCTTCCAGTCTTCCGGCTTGGCGGCGGGATAGAACACGTGGAGGACGTCCATGCGGTCGGCCATGCTCTGGGTGCCCTGTTGGACCAGGTATTTCACCAGCTCCAGGTTGCTGATGCCGATCTTGATCAGGGTGGCCAGGTTGTCCGGCTTCACCGACAGCGGCAGGTCGAGATAGCTGCCCTTTTCGTTGAGGAACTTGGTGGTCCAGGCGGCGAAGGGGCCGAAGAGCAGGGTCTTCTTGCCATCCAGGATGCGGGTGTCGAGGTGCGGCACCGCCATGGTGGGGGCGGACTCCAGCGGCTGGCCGTAGACCTTGGCCTGGTGCTTGGCGACGATCTCCGGATTGTCGCAGATCAGCCACTGGCCGCCGATGGGGAAGCCGCCGAGGCCCTTGGCCTCCGGGATGCCGGCTTTCTGGAGAAGCGGCAGGCTGCCGCCGCCGGCGCCGACGAAGATGAACTTGGCGGAGTTGCGGCGGATTTCACCGGTGGCGAGATCCTTGATCTTCACGTCCCAGCGCTCGCCGTTTTTCTTCAGGCCGGTGACGCGATGGTTGGCGGCGATGCCGCACTGATCTTGCGCGGCGAGCCAAGAGAGGAGCTTGCGGGAAACATTGCCGAAGTTCACGTCGGTGCCGCCGTCCATCTTGGTGGCGGCGATCGGGACGTCGGAGCGGCCCTCAAGGAGCAGGGGCGCCCAGGCGGCGATCTGGTCGCGGTCGGTGGCGAACTCGATGCCCTGGAAGAAATGGTGGGCGGCCATGCCGGCGTGGCGGGCGCGCAGGTAGTCGACCATGTCCTGGCCGTGCACGAAGCTGATGTGCTGGACCGGGTTGATGAACTCCTTCGGGTTTTGGATCATGCCGCTGCCGACGGCGTAGCTCCAGAACTGCTTGGAGTGGTCGAACTGCTCGAAAATCTGGACCGCCTTGGCGACATTGACCGTGCCGTCGGCCTCGCGGTGCGGGGTGTAACTGAGCTCGCAGATGCCGGCGTGACCGGTGCCGGCGTTGTTCCAGCCGTTGGAGCTTTCCTGGGCCCAATCCTCCGTCACCTCATAGACTTGGATGGAAAGCTCCGGTTGGAGCTTCTTCAGCAGGGCGCCGAGATTGGCGGACATGACGCCGGTGCCGATGAGGATGACGTCAGGATTCTGGATGTGGGTCGCGGTCGGCATGGGTCTCGGAAATACGCTTGGGCGGTCTGGATCTAGCGGGTTCTTTCCCGCCTGCCAACCCCACACGAAAGGATTCTTTTGTCAGCGGGCCAAGCCATTGAACCAGCCGATCAGATGTTCGATAAGCCGCCAATGACTGAGAAAGCCAGCCGCGACGATCTGATAAAGAAGCACAATGACCCAGAAGGTGAACTGGTAGCTGACCTTCGAGGTCTTGTGACGATAGCGGCGCTGGGCGAGGAAGGCACCGGGCCAGCCGCCCAGAAGTTCCAGCAGGTGAAGGGTGGACTCCGGGGTGCGCCATGCACCGGCCTCGGCTTTCAGCTTGTCGCGCTGGGTCGCGACCGTGGCGGCGATCGACATGATGAGCACGATCCCGGCGGCGATCCAGTAGTCGGGAGAGTCGAGACGGAGAACCGCCCAGGCGGGCAGGATCAAAAGCAGGAGAAGGGACCCGATCTGAGCGATCGAGGTCCCTCCGCGGGCGGAGATTCGTCTGGGCTTGGGAGGAGCCATGCGGCGGAAATCAGAAGCAGGCGCGCACGACGCCGCCATCGACCCGCAGGGCTGCGCCGTTGACGGCGGAAGCGAGCGGGCTGCAGACGAAGACGGTCAGGTTGGCGATTTCCTCCGGAGTTTCGAAGCGCTTCAGCAGGGAGGTCGGGCGGTGGAGGGTGAAGAACTCCTTCTCGAATTCCTCGAACGACTTGCCGCCGCTGAGTTCCTTCACGAAGTCCTCGACGCCTGCGGAAAGCGTCGGGCCGGGCAGGATCGAGTTCACGGTGACGCCGGTGCCGGAGCAGGACTCGGCCAAGCCGCGCGAAACGGCGAGCTGGGCGGTCTTGGTGGTGCCGTAGTGGATCATTTCCACCGGGATCTGGATGCCGCTTTCGCTGCTGATGAAGATGATGCGGCCCCAGCCCTTGTCCTTCATGCCGCCGACGTAGGCGCGGCTGAGGCGGACGCCGCTGAGGACGTTGACTTCGAAGAAGCGGCGCCAGTCGTCGTCGCTGATCTGGTCGAACTCCTTCGGCTCGAAGATGCCGAGGTTGTTGACCAGGATGTCGATCTTGGGAAAGGCGACGATGAAGGCCTCGGCCACGGCCGCCTG
>JAQGPE010000360.1 GCA_028293225.1 Akkermansiaceae bacterium
GTCTGGTCGGAAAGCGCGGCGTGCTGCTTGGCCAGGAACTTCTGCACCCGGGCCTCATCGCTGACGTTGTCCAGGCTGACCGAGACGAAGTCGAAAGCGCGGTTCTGGAAGCGGCGGTAGGTATCGACCAGTTCCGGGAACTCCTCGACGCACGGGCCGCAACTGGTCGACCAGAAATTGATCAGCCGGACGTTGCCGGAGCCGTTGGCGCGGATCTTCTTGGCGGTCTCAACGTCCAGCTTGTCGAGCTTCGCCGGCGTGTCCTGCCACTTCTTCTCATCGACGGCGACATTGTCCTTTTTCCACAGCCACTTGGTGGAGCAGCCAAACGAGCGGGTCGTCGGGGCCGGCACCTCCTTGCCGGCCAGCATCGCGTCCAGCGCCTCGCGGACATAGCTCTTCGGCACCGGACCCTTCTTGCGGCTGGCATCGTCCATCCGGCCGGTGTAGCGCAGCTTGCGCTCCTTATCGAAAACGAACACGTGCGGCGTCGACTGGGCTCCGCAAGCGGTCGCGAAGGCCTGAGTCTCGCCATCGTAGAGATACGGCAGCGTCCAGCCATTGTCCTTGGCGAAAGGCTTCATCTCCGGCACCGAGTCGCCGAAAGCCGAGTAGCCGAGTTCGTCCGGCTGCAGACCGATCGAGTTGTTCGCATTCACTGCCACCACCGCCACGCCCTTGTCCTTATAGTCCTGATAAAGCTCCTGGATCCGCGGCGCCGCGGCCACCGCGTCCGGGCAGTGATTGCAGGTGAAAATGATGCACAGCACCTTCGAGTCCGCGTAGTCCGACAGGGTGCGGGTTTTTCCTTCCAGGTCAGGAAGCGAAAAGGCCGGGGCGGCGGCACCGATCGCCAGCACCGGCGGAGTCGGCTGGTCGGCGGCGCCGGCCACAGCGGCAAACACGACGGAGAGAAGTAGGGCTTTCATGGATGATGGGTGAATTGAAACAGGGAATACGGACCAGAGGAAGAAATGTTGCAGCCGCGAATATTCCCAATTTCCGGCGGGATGACACACCGCGCGGATTTCAGGAAAATCTGTGTGAGACCGTTGAATGGGCCGCCGATCCGTCGCGTCTCAACCGGGATGAACTTTCCATCCTCTCTCTTCGTCGCCACCGCCGCCCTCGTCGTCACGGTTTCCGCCGCCGAGCCGGACCATGAGCTGACCCCGGACATCGCCAGGAAGCTGGTCGGTCTGATGACCAAGGAATCCTCGGAGCGCCTGACCGTCGCATTGATCCTGCCCGGCAACTCCACTGGCAATGCCTTCGAAAGCGACCACGCCAAGCGGGTGATCGTTCTCCACGCGGTGCCGGGAAATGGGGGCCGCGTCCGCAAGGCCGAGACCTATAACTTCATCTGGAACGCCGACTACGGCTGGTTCTTCTGGGAGACCCGCAGCGAAAACGGCGGCGACGTGATCTGGATCTGGTCGGAAACCAAGGGCGAGATCACGATCCGCTGAGCGCATTCGCCAGCCGCCGTCAGCGGCCGACCAGTTCCTCACAGCTCTTCAGGTCGAGCTTGCCGGAAGCCAGCACCGGGATTTCCGCCACCGGCACGATCGCCTTCGGGCACCACAGCGAGGGCAGCCCCGCGTCCATCAGCTTGTAGCGCAGGTCGATGCACTCCTGCTCCAGCGCCGGGCCGGCGATGGTCGACAGCAGCAGGATCGCCTCGCCCTTCTGCTCGTCCGGGATGCCGACGATCGCGATCTTGCGCTCGGCCTCGGAGTCCAGCCCCAGTGCCTTGTTGATCGCGGCTTCCACGGTTTCATGCGGGACCATTTCCCCGGCGATCTTCGAGAACCGGGAAATGCGGCCTTCGATGTAAAGGAAGCCGTCGTCGTCGAGGCGGCCGACATCCCCGGTGCGGAACCAGCCGTCCTTGGTCAGGACTTCGTCGGTCTTGGCCGGGTTGTTCAGGTAGCCCTTGAAAACGTTCGCGCCCTTCATCCAGATCACCCCCTGGCGATCCGCGGCCACCGGTTTCTCCGTGGCAGGATCGGTCATGCGCACGGCGATCCCCGGCAGCATCTGCCCGACCGAACCGGGGCGGGAGGAAGGAATCACGATCGCGTCGCCGGTCGGAGCCGGGTCCGGCAGGTTCACATTGGAAGCCGGCGAGGTCTCGGTCAGGCCGTAGCCTTCCTGAGGGGTGATCCCGAACTTCGCGGCAAAGGCGTCCGCCAGATTGGTCGGCAGCTTTTCCGCCCCCGTCACCACCAGGCGCAGCGAGCGCAGTTGCTCCGGCTCGACGCGCTTCATGTAGCCGCGCAGGAAGGTCGGCGTGGCCAGCAGCACGTTCACGCCGCGTTGTGAAATCAACTCCGCGAGACGCTTGGTCTCCATCGGGTTCGGATAGGTCACCAGATCGATGCCCTCGATGATCGGAAACGACAGCGTCACCGTAAACCCAAAGGAATGGAACAGCGGCAGGCAGCCGAGAATCGCCGAGCCGTTCGGCAGGTCCAGACGGTTGCCATACTGGCAGACATTCGCCAGCAGGTTGCGGTGGGTCAGCGGCACGCCCTTTGGCTCGCCGGACGACCCGGATGTGAAGACCAGC
>JAQGPE010000389.1 GCA_028293225.1 Akkermansiaceae bacterium
TGGGGCTGGAGAAGGTCCCAAGGGTCCGGCTGTTCGCCGGTTAAAGCGGCACGCGAGCTGGGTTCAGAACGTCGCGAGACAGTTCGGTCCTCTATCCTCTGTGGGCGCAGGAAAATTGAGGGGTTCAAATCCTAGTACGAGAGGACCGGATTTGACGCACCTCTGGTGCACCGGTTGTTCTGTCAAGAGCATGGCCGGGTAGCTAAGTGCGGAAGAGATAAGCGCTGAAAGCATCTAAGCGCCAAGCTCCTCCCAAGATGAATTTTCCCTGAAGGATCGTGGAAGACTACCACGTTGATAGGCTGGAAGTGTAAGTGTAGTAATATATGTAGCTTACCAGTACTAATCATCCGTATGGCTTGATTCCGTTTCGAGATCGCTTTTTCTAACCCTTTAGTGGGTGAGGGGCTGTGCGAGCGGTTCATGTTGTAAGTGAATTGACAGGAAAGAATTGAAATTGAAGTCTCCGTGTGGATGTCAGAGAGCGGCCGGGGTTGGTGAGAGCCAACCCTGGTAGTAAGCTAGGACTGCTAGAAAACCAGCCGTGGGTCAGCGACAAGCCCCTACGATTGCCTTCTGGTAGCCATAGCGTGGTGGAACCACCCGGTCCCATTCCGAACCCGGAAGTGAAACGCCGCAGCGCCAATGGTAGTGGGACGACAGGTCCTGTGAGAGTAGGTCGCCGCCAGGTCTAAGCCCGGCATCGAGTCAAATCGGTGCCGGGCTCCTTTTTGTACTCGTATCGCCGGTGTAGCTGTTAGCTTGGGTTGATATTCGTTGACGGTCAGTGGTTTATCTGGTGCTTGGCGGTAAGTAAGGAGCGCAGAGCGGATCGCCGACGACGATGTCCTCCCAACCGAGGAACTTGGAGCCGGCGCTTCATCTCGGCTGTCGTCCACTCGTATGGAGGATTCACTTCGGCAGTCAGTGGTAGGATTGCCGCTGCATGGGCTCTCAAAAGTTCGGCATCGTTCATCGCACAGAATTTCGCTTCCATGTAAGGGCTGGTTATACCCACAGGAACAGGGCGAGCGTGAGTAGGAAGGGGCGTTTCATGGGTCAGCTTTGAATGGTAGTAACCCGACCCCCTCTGAAATAGAGGAAAGAAAGTCCGCCGGTCGCGAGGCCCGTAGCACCATTGCTCCGAGGAGCCTGCCGATATCGTCGTCGTGTTGATGTCATCTGGAGAGCCCCACGCCATTCGCGCCTCATCTTTCGTCATTCCAATGGACACCTTGCCTGCGTTGATCGTGGAGAGCATGGAAGGCTGGAAGCGATAGCCTCGCTGGCCCATCTCAGCGAACATGTCGTGTTGGTCCTGCCTGTCCCGAGGGGCGCCAGACTTCCTCATTTCCACTTTCGTGTGGTATGCGTCAAGTCTCGGCATTGTTCATAACCGAGTAGCTCGGCTTGTAGGGCACGAAGGCGGGGCTGCATGAGGCGAGTTCGAGAGCGAAAAAAAGCGGTGCGATTTTGACGAAGCGCGTGCCCTTGATTTCCAGCCTGGAAGGCGCTTGTCACGGGTGAGAATCCGGCCCTCAAAATCCGTAACGTCCGCTATTGGTCCATCCGATGCGCTTATGCAATTTTCCCCATTAATCACAAGGCTCAGTTACTCATTCGTAATGAGCTGGTCGCAGGGCCAGCTCTGAGGTGACGCGGGTTATTTTTATTCAATGCAGATGCCGTTTGACCTGTTGTCCCGGCTTGCAAGGAAGATCACATGTCTCTTGTGCAAGATCCCGGGATCCGAAATGGTCCCGGGGTAGCGAGACGATGTTAGAGAATGCCAAGTATCGGGTCCGCGCTGCGAGGCCTTCTGATGATGAGGCGCTGGCGGAGATTTTCAGGGCCTCAAGGCTTGAGGCTTTCCACCGGTGCGAGACGGAGGATTTCTTCCTGTCGGACTTTGCTGACCAGACTCAGGGAGAGGTGATCCATGTGGCGGAAAGCCCTGATGGAACGCTGGCGGGGTTTGTCTCGGTGTGGGAGCCGGAGAGCTTCGTGCATCACCTCTTCATTGATCCGCGCTTCCACCGGCAGGGGATCGGGAAACTGTTGCTCAGGAGCCTGGAGACGTGGCTGCCCTTTCCGCACGAGCTTAAGTGTCTGGTGGCCAACCAGCGGGCGGCCGCTTTTTATGCTGCCATGGGCTGGCGGGAGATCGACCGGGGCTCCGATCCCTTCGGAGCTTACCTGGTGATGTCTCTGGAACGGCCGATTGCCTGAATCGAGGGGTTATTCCCTCGGGACGATTTGCCAGAGTTCGCAGACCTGATTGAGTTCAGGGGGAGTGGCTCCGAAGCGATCGGTCTGACCGAGGTAGGCGGCCTGAACGCGCTGGGCCGGCTTTTTGAGGTCGGCGAGGGCGCTGGCCACCGCCGTGGCGCGGGCGGAGGAAAGCTTGCGGTTGTCATCGACACTGCCGGTTTTGGAGGCGTAGCCGACGACAAAGAAGAAGGCGTTGTCGGGGGCGGACTCGACGTGGGCTTTCAACTTGTCGAGATCGTCCGGGCCGAGTTCGGCGGAGCCGGTGCCGAAGGCAACGCGGTCGAGGGCGGTGGAGCCAAGGGTGGCGCCGTACTGGCTGTAGGCGCGGGAGATTTCGATCTGAGCCTGGCCTTCCAGGGCAAGCAAGGCACGGTAGAGGACCTGGGCTTCCTTCTGGATGTCGGCTTCGCTGCCGGCGAAGATGTTGATCTTGGCGAGGCGGGCCTGGAGTTCGCGGACCTGGCGCGCGAAGAGATCGCGCTGCTGGGTGGCGTCATTGAGGCGGCGCTGGAGATCGACCGGCGCCTGACGCAGGTCCTGAACCTGGGCAGCGAGATCGGAGATCTTCTGCATGGCGGACTGGAGCTGCGACTGGAGGCTGCTGGCGTCGATGTTCTGGCGGTTGACGCCATTGAGCTCCTGACGGAGGGCCACGATCTGGTCGGAGAGCGCTTTCTGAGCCTGCTGGGAGTCGTTGAGGAGCTTGTTGCGGGCGGCGAGTTCGCCGTCCTTGGCGCCGATCATCTCGGAGGCTTTCCTCGCGAGGGCGGTGAGGGTGGCGGTGTCGCCCAGGATGCGGGAGGCCACCTTGTCGGCGGACTCGATGTCGGAGGTGTCGGCGGCGGGGCTCATGCCGAGACCGGCACGGACGCGGTCGTTGTTGTCCTTCAGCAGCTGGATCTCGGCCTGCATGGACTTGATGTCGTTGTCGGAGGAGCCGTCCTTGCCGCCGGACTTTCTGGGCGCGAGGGAAACGACGAGAACGACGGCGAGGAGGGCGACGGCGACGCCTCCCAGCACCATGACCGATTTCGGCAGCTGCGGGGTCGTTTCGACGACCGCCGGCGCAGTTTCGGGCGTTTCGTGCGGGGTCTCAAGTTCGGGCGCGGGGGTCTCCTGTGGCATGGGCGGAGCCTGTCGCAGCCGGGATGGGCATGTCGAACCCGGAAATGCAGGTTGGCGGGCTGCGGGGCGGTCAGAGCGCCGGAACCAGTGTCAGCAGCTCGCCGACCTGATGGATGAGATGGGTCGGGGCCTCGGCCGCGAGGGACTCCGGGGAGTTGAAGCCCCAGGTGACGCCGGCGACGGGAATCTTGGCCTTCTTCGAAGCGACGATGTCGCGGATCTCGTCCCCGACATAAAGCATCTCGCTCTCTTTCAGCGAGAAGGTCTTGCGAATGGCTTTGAGATGCTTGGCCTTGCCGGTGAGCTTCGAGGTCGACGAGATGAAATCGAAGAGGTCGCGAAGGCCGTTGGCCTGGAGGAAGAGGTCGACGTTGGCGGGAGCGTTCGAGGTCAGGACGCCGAAGGACTTCACCCGGGTCCGAAGTTCCTTCAGGACTTCGTCGATGCCCGGAATCAGCGGCAGGCGGGTGATATTGCCGCGCATGAGGGCGGTGCCGCGGGAGATGAGGGATGGGACGCGGCGCTTGGGGATATTGAGGTGGCCGAGGAGTTCCAGCAGGGAGAAGTGACGCAGGCTGGGCAGTTCGTCGGCGGTGACCTGGCGCAGATGGTAGTCGGGCGCGAGGAGATTGTAGATTTTACGGCTTTCC
>JAQGPE010000420.1 GCA_028293225.1 Akkermansiaceae bacterium
TGGCACGAGGTGGGCGTGCTGGCCACGTAGGCGTCGTAGAACTTCACCGGCACCAGCGTGTAGCCGGTGTTCTCGGGACTGTACGGGTACTTGGCGGTGGCCTTTTCCCAGCGCGCGATGTACAGGCCCTGCTGCATCTGGTGATCGCTCTTGCGCAGCTCGACGTCGCCGTTGAAGCTCTTGAACTTCATGCCCTCCATCACTGCGGCGACCTTGACCGGGTCGGTCGACTTGGCCTTGACGAAGGCTTCGGTCAGCGCGGCGAAGACGGTGTAGATGTCGGAGGTGTAGAGGTCGTCGTTGAACTTCTTCTTGAACTCGTTGGCGTAGCGCTGCATGTCGCCGCCCATGTTGTAGTGGGCATAGCCGACCTGGTAGACCTTGCCATCGGAGGCCGCGCCCATGGCCGTCGGCGTGCCGGTGGTCACGGCGTAGTAGGTATAGAACTTGACATTGAGGCCGGAGTCGTTGGCGGCCTTGATCAGCAGCGCGAGGTCGGAACCCCAGTTGCCGGTGATGACGGTATCGGCGCCCGACGCCTTGATCTTGGCGATATAGGGCGAGAAGTCGCGCACCTGCGCCAGCGGATGCAGGTCGTCGCCGACGATCTCGATGTCGGGACGCTTGGCCTTCAGGTCGGCCTTGGCGAACTTCGAGACCTGCTGCCCGTGCGAGTAGTTCTGGCCGATGATGTAGACCTTCTTGATGTCCGGCTGATCCTTCATGTAGGTGGTCAGCGCTTCCATCTTCATCGAGGTGTCGGCGTCGAAGCGGTATTGCCAGTAGCTGCACTTGCTGTTGGTCAGGTCGGGATCGACCGCTGCGTAGTTGAGGTAGAGCGCTTCCTTGCCCGGATTGCGCGCGTTGTTCTTTTCGAGCGCGTCGATGATCGCCAGTGCCGGGCCGGAGCCGTTGCCCTGCACGATGTAGCGCGCCCCCTGGTCCATGGCCGAGCGCAATGCGCTGGTGGTTTCCTGCGGGCTGAGCTTGTTGTCGATGCCGATGATCTCGAACTTCACGCCGGCCGCGTTCTTCTTGTTGAACTCTTCGGCGAAGAACTGGAAGGTCTTGAGCTGATTGGTGCCGACCGCCGCCATCAGCCCCGACAGCGGATCGAGCCAGGCGATCTTCACGGTTTCGCCCTTCTGGGCAAAGGCGCCGGTGGCGCTGGCGGCAAGAACGGCGGCGGTTATGAGTTTCAGAGCGAACTTCACGATGTATGTCTCCTGGTCTGCTGTCAAGGCGAGATGAGGTTACAAGCCTTTGGGACCTGTCCCGTCAGGGAATGCCCGTAAGGACTCTGCCGCGGGGGCCGTTTCTATCACCCATGCGACAGCGCGCGCGCCCTCGCTCTACCCGCCGGTAGGATTCACATCTCAGACGCCCGGCAGCCTGTAGTCGCGCAACTGCTCGCGCAGCCGGGTCTTCAGGATCTTGCCGGTCGCGCCGATCGGGATCGATTCGACGAACACCACGTCGTCCGGGATCTGCCACTTGGCGGTCTTGCCCTGGTAGAAGGCCAGCAGTTCGTCGCGGCTGACTTCCGCGCCCGGCTTCTTCACCACGGCGACGATCGGCCGTTCGTCCCACTTCGGATGCGCCACGCCGATGCAGGCCGCCATCGCGACCGCCGGGTGGGCGACGGCGATGTTCTCGATGTCGATCGAGCTGATCCATTCGCCGCCGGACTTGATCACGTCCTTGCTGCGGTCGGTGATCTGCAGGTAGCCGTCGGCGTCGATGGTGGCGACATCGCCGGTGGGGAACCAGCCGCGGCCCTGGTCGTCGGGGATCAGCGGATCGCCGCCCTCGCCCTTGAAGTATTCCTTGACGATCCAAGGCCCCTTGACCAGCAGGTCGCCGTAGGCCTTGCCGTCCCATGGCAGTTCCTCGCCTTCGCCGTCGACGATCTTCATGTCGACGCCGAAGATCGCCCGGCCCTGCTTCATGCGGATCGCGGTCTGCCGTTCCTGAGGCAGACCGAGATGCTTGTTCTTGAGCGTGCACAGCGTGCCGAGCGGCGACATCTCGGTCATGCCCCAGGCATGCAGCACCTCCACGCCGTAGACCTGCTGGAAGGTGTTGATCATGGCCGGCGGGCAGGCCGAGCCGCCGATCACCGTGCGCTTCAGGGTCGAGAACTTCAGCTCGTTGGCCTGCATGTGGCCGAGCATCATCTGCCAGACGGTCGGCACGCCGGCGGCGAAGCTCACCTTCTCGGCCTCGATCAGCTCGAACACCGACTTGCCGTCCAGCGCCGGCCCCGGAAACACCAGCTTGGCGCCGACCAGCGCCGCCGAATACGGGATGCCCCAGGCGTTGACGTGGAACATCGGCACCACCGGCAGCACCGAATCGCGCGCCGACAGGCACATGACGTCGGGCAAGGCGGCGGCATAGGCATGCAGCAGCGTCGAGCGGTGGCTGTAGAGCGCGGCCTTCGGATTGCCCGTGGTGCCGCTCGTGTAGCACATGCTGGAGGCGGAGTTCTCGTCGAAGCTCGGCCATTCGTAGCTGGGGGCGAAATCCGCGATCCACGGT
>JAQGPE010000492.1 GCA_028293225.1 Akkermansiaceae bacterium
TGCGTCAGGAGTTCTTCAAGTGGATCTGCCTGCGCGCCCCGACCTACAAAGGCGGTGCGAGCTTCCCGCTCTTCATGCAGGACATCAAGAAAGACGCCCTCGCCGGCCTCTCGCCGGATGAGAAGGCGGCGCTGCAGCCGATCCTGGATTCCAAGCCGGATGTGAAGGCGCCGGCATTCAACTTCACTCCGCGCGAATTCGTGAAGGAGTGGACGGTGGCGGACATGGATCCGCTGCTGGCTTCCGGCCTGGAAGGCGGCCGCAACTTCGAGAACGGCCGCAATCTGTTCGGCTCTTCGGCCTGCTTTGCCTGCCATCGCTTCGGCCAGGAGGGCGGCGCGATCGGACCGGATCTCACCAGCGTCTCCGGCAAGTTCAGCCCGCGGGATTTGCTCACGCAGATCATCGAGCCGAGCAAGGAAATCAGCGACCAGTATGGTCAGCTGGAGATCACCATGGACGATGGCTCGAAGATCTATGGCCGGATCATGAACCTGTCCGGCGATGATATCACGCTGAACACGAACATGATGGATCCGGATGCGGTGACCAATGTGAACCGCAAGCGGATCAAGACCATGGAACAGAGCAAGGTGAGCATGATGCCGCCGGGCCTGCTGAACAACTGCAAGGACACGGATATTCTTGATCTGCTGGCTTACCTGTTGAGCAAGGGCGATAAGGAGAATCCGCTGTTCAAGTAAGGCGGAGGTTTCGATTTGGAAGCCGGCTTGGGAGAGATTCCGGGCCGGCTTTTTTTTGAGGAGCGATCCGCTTGAAATATTGAAACGCCAAGACGCCAAGTGCGCCAAGTTTTGAAGATGGAGTGGTGCTCTGTTCCGGGCTTCGGGCCAAGGATCACAGATCGGACTGATTTTTCGATTAACTGATTGAAGGCAGGGATTGAGTTTGGGCTCGAGGGAGGAGGCTCATCGTTCCTGGGTTCAAAACGGGTTGCGCCTGGCGTCGATGGCTGAACCGGGGGCGCTGGCCGGAGTCACGTCGGAGAGCTTAAGCCATCTTGCGGTTTAACCAGGCCTGCCTGCTGAGCAGGGGGACAAGAGTGTCCCCCCTCCGTTCTGCGCCGCTGAGAGAGCCGATAAGGGAATGGTTACCGAGTTGTGAGGGATTTTACGTGTCGTGGGGGGTGAAATCGGACATAGGGAGAATTGCGGGATGAAATATCCTGGCTCTCTCCATGGATTCCTCCCTCATCAGTGAACCAGATGTCCGGCAGATGGTCCGTTTGCTCGGCGAGGTGGCTGGGATGCGCGGGGGGCATCAGGAAAAGAAACGGCACCTGATGGATGGGCTGTGCCGGCTGATCGGGGCGGATGCCTGGGCGTGGTCACTGCTGCATTTGCAGGCGGATCTGGCGCCGCGGCAGCTGGTGGTGCTGAACGGCGGCTTTGATGAAGACCGGCTGGCAAAGTGGGCGACGGCGATCGAGCACCCGCAGATGAAGCCCGTGACGGGGAATCTGGTGGCGGAGGCCGCGGCGGGGACGCAGGGATTCACCCGCAAGGATCTGGATTTCGTGCCGGAGGGGTGGTGGGACTCGGATGACCGGGCCTTCCAGCTTTGGACCGCCGCCGGGCTGCGGTCTTTTTTGCTGTCGGCCTGGCCGCTGCCGGAGGGCAGGTTCAGCGGGATCGGCATCTATCGGAACCAGGACCGGCCGCATTTCGATGCGCGGGAGTGCCGGATCGCGCACATCCTGCTCTCGGAAATCCCCTGGCTGCATCGGGAAGGGATGAATGAGGACGAGGGGCAGGCGCTGGTGCCCCTGCAGCCGCGGCACCGGACGGTGCTCAATCTCCTGGTGCAGGGATGGAGCCGCAGGAAGGTGGCGGAGCACCTGGGACTGACGCTGAACACGACCCACGGCTACGTGAAGCAGATCTTCCAGCACTTCGACGTGCACACGCAGCCGGAGTTGATCTCGCGATTGACGCAGGGGAATGGCGGGGACCGGTGAGCTAATCGAACGGAACCGGAGGCCTGAGATGAACGGGTTGCCTTTTCCGGGTTTCGGGCCGGGGACTCACTGATTGAACTGATTGACAGATTACGCTGATGAAAGGCGAAATTCCAGGGTATCAATCAGGTGGAGGTGAGAGAGATATTCTCCGCAGATCTTTTACGACTGGGTCAGTTCAAATTCTGATTCCTGTCTTCAATCAGTTCATCAGAAAATCAGTCCAATCAGTGAACTCTGGCTCGAAGCGACCTTCGCGATTCTCCGAAGCTGGGTTCTTGGGATTATTGGGACAATTTTCGGTCAGTCGCTTTTCCGGACAGCCTGTTAGAGCACGACGCGGGAGATGCGGCCGGGTGAGCGGGCGAGGAAGAGCCGGGAGAGGTCTTCGAACTGCTCGGAGAGGTCGGTGAGGTGGATCTCGAGTTTGCCGCCGGATTCCGCGGGATTCAGGAGTTCTTCGCGGGTGAGGTCGGCTTTGACCAGTTCGGCGCAGGTCAGGGCGGGATCGACGATGCGGATGCCGGGAGGGAGGAAATTGCGAAGCATCGGGACCAGCAGCGGGTAGTGGGTGCAGCCGAGCAGGAGGGTGTCGATGCCGCGGTCGACCATCGGGTCGAGATAGGTGTGCAGAGCGGCGTGGGTGGAGGGATGGTCGAGCCAGTTTTCCTCGACGAGGGGCACCAGGAGGGGAGCCGGGGTGGCGTGGATGATGAGGCCGGTGCGGCGCTGGGCCAGGGCGTGCTGGTAGGCGTGGGAGCCGACGGTGCCGCGGGTGGCGATGATGCCGACCCGCTGGGTGCCGGGATCTGAGAGGACGGCGACGACGCCGGGTTCGATCACGCCGATGATCGGGATGCGGTACTGCTCCTGAAGGGAGGGTAGGGCGTGGGCGGTGACGGTATTGCAGGCCACGACCACGGCTTTCACCCCGCGGTCGAGCAGGAAGCGGATGTCCTCGTGAGCGAACTGCCGGATGGTCTCCGGGCTTTTCGAGCCATACGGGAGCCGGGCGGTGTCGCCAAGGTAGATGATGTCCTCCGCGGGGAGGAGGGTCTGGACGGCGCGGACGACCGTGAGGCCGCCGACGCCGGAGTCAAAGATGCCCAGGGGGGCGGTGCGCATGCGCCGGAATGTAGGGAGAAGCCCTGCGGACGCAAGACTGCCGCGAGGCCTGATCGATCAGCGTTTCCGTCTGGCGAGCGGGACGGCGGCGAGGAGGACCAGCAGGGCGGCGGAAGGCTCCGGGACGGCGGCGATGCCGGTGGTGGTCTGGATCCAGTCGTAGTAGAGGGCGAGGTTGGTCGCGCCGCTGAGGCCGCCGTATTTGCTGTTGGCGCCGCCGGGCATGGTGTCGAGGTAGCCGCTGTAGCTGTTGATGCCGACGAGATAGTTCTTTCCGTCGAGATTGACGAAGACGCCGCCGCCGCTGTCGCCGGTGGCGACGCTGCCTTCCAGGCGGGTGGCGGTGGGGCTGGAGTCGGGGGCGTTGGTGGAGCCGTCGGGGCGGTCGAAATCGGAGACGAAGGAAGAGGAGGCGAGGCCTTCGTAGTCCGGATGGTCGCCGAGGACGTCGATAATATTGGTGAAGGCGCGGTAGGCGAAGGGTGCGGAGGCGCCGGTGAGGCCGTCGCCGGTGAAGCCGGTGCCGACCCAGGTGGCTTCACGGCCGAGGAGGGAGGCGCCGTTGTTGCCGAAGTCGAACATCTGCTCGGGCGTCACGCCGGTGACCGGGGCGGAGAGCTTCAGCAGGCCGACGTCGGCGAAGTTGGGGTTGCTGAGGGAGTAGCCGGGGGCGACGGTGCTGCTTTCGATGGTGTAGGCCTGGCCGCCGATGGTGAAGGTGCCGCCGGCCTTGAACATGGCGACGTGGCCGGCGGTCAGGACCCACTGGTCGCCAATGAGGACGCCGGAGCCGTTGTAGAGCTGACCGGTGACGGTGCCGACGGTGGAGTATTTCGCGGCTTCCGCGGCATACATCTCGGGGGTGACGGCCGGATTGTCGCTGGAGGCGATGATGGTGGAGGCGGCCAGGGGGGAGGCCAGGAGGAAGGGCAGCGAAAAGATAGAGGAGAGTTGTGATCGCATGGCAGGAAGATGTCGATTTGCGGCCGAATGAAAAGCGCGGAGTGGTGACGAGGCCGTTTGGGGGGAGAAGACCCAAGACTGGAAGACGTCAGACGCCAGACTTGAAAGGGGTGAGGCGGAGGTTTGAGGGGGCGGACGCGGCGGGATTTCTTGGGGAAGGGGCGTGAGGGCGCGTCCGTCGTGCGGCGTCGCCGGGTGCCTTTACCAGGGGTTTCACCCCCGGCTGCCACACTTCGCCCTTTCAGGGCTCTATGAACGAAAAAGGCGCACCACTTGCGGGGTGCGCCTTTTGGGAAGGAGGGTGGGCCCTGTGGTCAGTCCGGCTTTTGGATGAAGTTCCAGATGGCTTCGAACTGCTTGGCGGCGTCGCCGTCGAGGACGTCGGTGCGCTGGGTCTTGCCGGTGTTGTCGCCGTAACGCGGCATCTTGGTCGGCGGAGTGATGGCGGGCGGGTTCTCCATCCAACGGGAGAAGTATTCGTGACGCAGGCGCTCGTGGCTGAGGGCGAAGTTGACGCCTTCCACTTCGAAGACGGCGGTGGGCGGGGAGGCGCCGACGCCGTGGCAGGTCACGCAGCCGAAGCCGTCTTCCTTGGTAATGAGCTTTTTGCCGATGTCGGCGAGGGTCTTGTCGGGACTGGCGTCCTCCGGCTTGCTGGGGGCGACGCCGTGGATCTGGGCGAGGCCGGCGGAGAGGCCGGTGGCGAAGTTCGGGAAGCCGGGCATGCGCATGTCCAGCCATGGACGCGGACGCTCCTTGACGGTGCCGGCGAGCATGGACTCAATGTACGAGGAGTGCAGCATTTCACCGATGTAGGTGAGCTGCGGGCGGGACTGGTCGATCTTTTCGTTTTCGCCCTTCACGTGGGCGGTCAGCTCTTTGGTCTCGGTGTGGACGCTGTCGAGCAGGGAGGCCTTGCCGTCGATGCTGTGGCAGTTGGTGCAATGGAGGGACTTGAGCTGGGCGGCGGCGGACTCGGCGGGGACGTTGCGCTGGAGCGGCTCGATGCCCTTTTTGGAGAAGGCGATCAGGGCCAGCTTCTCGTCGTCGGTCAGGGCCATCTGCGGCATCTTGCCGGGAGTCTTGTTGGCGACGCAGCCGGCGGCGGCCCAATCCTTTTTGAAGATCGCTTCGAGGGGCGGAATCGTGGTGGTGTCGAAGGGGGCGGTGCCGGCGTGGCAGCTGCCGCAGTTGAGGGAGGCGGCGAGGGCCGCGCCCTTGGTGGCGTCGCCTTTCGGGAACTCAGGGTGCTTCTTTTCCACCTTGGCCGAAGCGGTGAGGAGGAAGGCGGCGAGTTCGTCGGCTTCCGAGTCCGTGAGCCGGAAGTTCGGCATGCCGATGTGCGGGTAGAGGGCTTCCGGTTTTTTCAGGAAGCCCGCGAGCGCGCCGGGGATGAACTTGTCGGCGACATTGCTGAGCGGAATGCGGCCGTGTTCGGTGTCGAAGCCGGCCTTGTCCGGAGCGGTGTGGCAGGCGATGCAGCCGAAGCGGTGGAAATTGGCGCCGCCTTTTTCCGCGAGGGATTTGTCAGGGGCGGGCGGGACCTCGCCCATCTTGAAATTGGTGACCAGGAAGGCGGCGAGGTCGGCGGCCTGCTGCTTGCCTTCCGGCGTGGAGGCGTCGACCAGCTTCGGCATGCGGGTGTCCGGCTTCAGCGCGGAGGGGTCGGCGATCCATTCGGCGATCCATTTTTCATTCAGGCGGCTGCCGGTGGAGAAGAGGAGCGGGCGGATTTCGCTGAGCTCGGTCATGGTGACCGAGGTGGAGGTGTGGCACTTGGCGCAATTGCTGGCGGCAAGGAGAAAGCGGCCATCGTGGGCGAGGTCGGCTTTCGTTTCGGTCTGGAAGACGCTGGCCGGGACGGTCTGGCGCGGGAAATTGGCATCCGCTTCCCAGAAGAGGCGGAATTTGCCAGAGCCGTCGGGCTGGGACTTGTAGACGATCGAGATCTCGTGATCGCCGGCGGCCAGGCGGTCGGCGGGGGACTTGGCGGCGCCCAGGGTGCCTTCTTCCTTCAGGACTTCCTTGCCATCGATGCTCATGGCCACGGAGCCTTCGCCTTCGAAGGAGAACTGGATCTTGAGGCGCTTGGCCACATTGATCTTGCCGGTCCAGGTGGTGGTGAAAGCGCCGGGGGCGAGGAAGGGGGTGGGGGTCTCGCCCTTTTTGATAATGAGGGCGGGCAGGCGGTCGGTGCGCGTGTCCTTGACCGAACCTGCTTCAAAGGTGGCGGCGAGTTCGGCGCCGGCGGGCAGGGCCAGCAGCACGGGCAGGGCGATCGAGGCAAGTCTAACGGATCTCATTCGGTTAGCGGGACTTTATACAGCTTAGCGGCGGGATGCCAAGGTTTCCACAAGCAAAGACCGCGCCCAATCCGGAGATTCGTCTGCGGGAATGAACCGGCAGGCGTCGCCCGGGCGGGCGCGGTCTAGCGTATCGGATTAACAGGAAGCGTTACTCACCGAGCTTGCGGACGGTGGCGTAGATGTTGCCTTCGATCGGGTCGTGGCCGGCGGATTCCAGTTCCCAGCCGACCTTGAGGCTCATGGATGGCTTCTGGCCGTCGAGGTCGATTTCGACGGACTGGCCGTCGGGGAGGAGACGGGCGCCACCGATGGTGATGGTGTCGCGCTTCTTCACTTCGTGGGATTCCTTTTCGAGGGCGCGCTTTTCAGCTTCAACATCGGGATTGTCGACGGAGAATTCGCCGGAGCCGTACTGCGGGCCGCGGACGTAGTTCCAGCGCTGGCCATTGTAGCTGGCGACGTCGTTGGCGAGTTCAGGATCGAGCTTCTGTTCGAAGTGGAGGCGGATGCCTTTTTTCGTGATGTCGAGCTTGTCGGGCAGGGTGACCGGGGCGCCGGTGTAGCGGATGCGCTGGAAGCCGGACTCGGTGGCGGCATTGGTCTGCCAGCCGCGGAAGCCGCAGACGAACAGGCCGTCGTTGTTGAAGCGGGCGCGCATGGCGGAGGAGCGCAGCTTGATCGGCATGCGGACCGCGCCGCCCTGGAGGGTGCCGTCGACCGTGTCGGGCAGGACGCGGAGGATGGAGGACTGGCCGTAGGAGAGGGCGAGCAGTTCGCCTTCCTTCAGGCCCCATTTCACCCCCTTCGGCACCCAGACCGGGCCGCCG
>JAQGPE010000493.1 GCA_028293225.1 Akkermansiaceae bacterium
TGCCGGGATGGGATGGCTGCTGCACCTGCAACGCCTGAGCACGAGCATTCAATGGGACTGGAGCACGATCGCGCTTTCTTTGTTGGCCCTGGCGGGCGGCGGAGTCATCGCCCACCGGCTGGCTGGAAGATGGGCGGCGGCGCGGGGTGGGAATGTGCCGAGGGCGGGAGCGACGGTGAAGGTGATCGCGGTGGTCCTCTGCTGCTGCGCCGGAGCGATCGCGACCTCCGGGGTGATCCATCAACTGGTGTGGCTGTCCCAGAAGCCGGTGAGAATTTACGCGGACAGGGCGACCGCGCGCACAGCGATGGTCAATCAATTGAGGCGGGCCTTTCTTGATTTGCGGGAGTTTTCGGAAGCCCATGGAAGACTGCCGCGTCATCTGGCCGAGCTGGCGATCGCGAAGCCCGAATGCCACGGGCACCTCTCCGCGCCGACCGAGAGGGACCAGGATTCCGTGGAGCCTTTCATTTATCTGCGTCCTGAGGGAGCGTTGGACGAAATCACCCCCAGCACGCCGATTCTGCTGGGGCGGATTCCCGAAGCGGATCAGGTCTGCATCCTACGAGCGGACGGCTCGGTCAGCATTCAAACCCGGCTGATGTTCGAGCATGAGCGTCCTCAATATCAATGGCCCACCGATACTCCATAACCTTTGCCCTGCAGGTCGGGATCGGTTTGGCGGGGTTGTTCGTCCTGCTTTTGATCGCTCCCCTGCTCGGCGTTCACTGGTGGATCGTCCAGGCGGCCGGCCGGCTGTTGGTGGGGTGGATCGCGCTGCCGCACCGCAGCATCTCCCTGATGTCATGGAACTGGGATACCGTGCTGAGCGGCAGCCTGGCGGCCGTATTGGGCCTGGCGGCAGCGAACTACTGCGGACGCCGTTTCATTTCCGGCTGGCGCTGGCGGACCAGCTTTACGCTGCTGGCCGCACTGCCGGTGCTGTTCTTCACGAGCTTCCTGGTGCCGGGAGTGATTTCAAATCTGAAGGGGCTGGCGGACGGGCCGATCTCTATCAGGGGTTCTTCGGCTGAAGACGATCGGGCGGAGTGGTCGGCCAAAGAACTGGCGACCGATCTCATGACCCGCCAGCCGGAAGCTGCCGCGTATCCGATGCGGCTGAGGGCAATCCTGGTTCCGGCTCAATCCACTCCGTGGCACTACTTCATCGAGCGCGAAGGAGAGTTCATTTTTGCGGGGGCGGGGATGCCGGTCGACTCGCCGGGGAATCTGGCTCTGCTCATTTCGCCTGCTTTTGTTGCGCAGGGAGGAAGGGTGATGCGGTGGTGCGTCCGGTTTGATGGCAGTGCGGTGAGGATCCGCGATGAAGAGGTCCCGGGGATGTTGCGGGAGGTAACGGTGAGGAAAGTGCGGCCTACGGCCGGAAGCTTTTAGAGCTGAAGCGGGACGCATCAGCCACCTTCGACAGGCGTCCGGCGGCACTAGTCCTGCAACAGAATCTCCTGTGGGACTTGTCATGCATGCAGGCGGATTTATCAGTGGAACTCGCCGAAGTGGACGTCCTCGGGGACCGAGGGAGTGTCGAGAAGCTGGATGGTGGTGGCGGGGCCGAGGTTGTTGGGGGCGGTCCAGGATTTGAGGGTCCAGACGATCTTTTTGTCCGGGGTGATCTCGAGGGCCTGGGCCGGTGCGGTCGCGGGGTCGATGGTGTCGTTCCAGGAGTTGACCCAGTTGTTGAGCAGGGTGTTTCCGTTGGGCAGGTGGGTGGCGATCTGGAAGTTTTTGATCGATTGACCGGCCAGGTCGGCGGGATTGCACTCCCAGATGGTTTTGCCGTCTGGACTGACTTCCCGAATCAGGGTCGAGCTGGCGATGAGAGTATTGCCGCTGGGGAGGCGGGAGGCGGACCAGGGTCCGGGAAACGGAGTGGTCCAGAGCTCTTTACCATGTTCGTCGTACTCAGAGACCTTGCCCCCGTCCATGTGAGCCACGAGAAGAGTGCCAGCGGCGGTGAGGCGGGCGTGGCGGAACTGGCCGTGAGTGCTTTTCGGGTTGCCGACCTGGAGGGGAAACTCGCGCTCGGTTTTGCCGGTGGTGACATTGACGACGACGCATTTGGGTTCGGGTCCGTTCAGGAGGTAGAAGAGGCGGTCCCTGCCGATGGGTTGGGCGGTGTGGATTTCGCAGCCTTCGGGGGCGTCGAAATTCCAGAGCACCTTCTTCGCGGAGTCGATGAGGGTGACGCCGTATTGATGGGCGAAGAGGACGCTGCCATTGGAGAGCAGGACGGCGTCGCTGATTTCGCCGCGGCTGCCCGGGTTATGCCAGCTCCAGACGATCTCGCCTTTTCGGACGAGGTACATGTCCTGGGTTTTGTTCTCTCCGGCGTAGAAGAAGTCGTGACCGGCAAGGGCTGGGGAAGGTTCGGCGCCGGCTTGAGAAAGGGCGGCCAGGGTGGAGAGGAAAAGAGTCCGGGTTTTCATGGCAGGTCGATCTTAGGCAGACGTTGCGGCGGAACCGATCTATCAACCGGGGATGACTCAGGATGTCATTTTTGCGGGGAGCCGTTTCAGGAAACCTTCCGGTTCACCGGGTCTGGAGAAGACACGGGTCGATGCCGGGATCAGGGCTGCCCCGGCCGCATCAACCGGCGGTGATCCAGTGGGCCCGGTGGGGTTCGAACCCACGACCAAAGGATTATGAGTCCCCTGCTCTAACCGCTGAGCTACAGGCCCTGAAGCGCCGATTTCTTTCGCTCTTCCGGTGCGATCGCGTGACAACTGCCGGGCGCACCTCGGTGACTCCCAACCGAATGTCATTCGGCGGGGGTCTTGTATGCGCAGTTGAAAGGAGGGGCAAGAAAACTTGGCGCGGCCCGGAAAGCGGGTGATGGCGGTTTATCTGGCGGGTTCGCCGCGGAGGAGTGGGAATGCGGTGATGCGGAGGGTCTGGGCGCCAAAGGGCACCAGAGTGACCTGTTCCAGCGGGCTGGTGCTGGAGACCGGGCTGGGCGGCACCTCATCGGCGAGGTGGCCATCCCGAACCAAACCCCATCCCGGGAGGCGTCTGGCGGGAACGATGAGCCTGAGCGGGGTGGTCTCGGGCAGCCATGGATTTCCCGGCATTTTTCCGCGGGCGAGTTTGACGTTCGAAGCGGGGTCCCGGCGGTCGATGTCGAGGGCGTAGTTCCAGGGAGTGGCCGGGAGGAACTCGAGGTCATCGAAGCCGCCGGCGATCCGGGTGACGGGCTGGATGTCCTGGCCGATGCGGAGCGAGAAGGCGAGCGGCCCGCGCCAGAGGGTGGCGGCGTCGTTGAAACCGCTTTGGGTTTCGAGATCGGCGGGAAACTCCGCGGTCACCTTATCGCCGGCCTGCCAGGTGCGGCTGATGGTGAGGAATTCGCCCGCCCTCACGTCGGGGATGAAATGTCCGTTCACCGCGACCCGTGGTTTCGTGCTCCAACCGGGGATGCGCAGTTTCAGCGGGAACGCGAGCGGTGCGCCGGGATCGACCGCCAGGCGGATCGCATCGCCGAACGGGTAGTCGGTTTCCTCACGGATGGTGACCGGGGTGCCGCTGAGTTTCACCGAGACCTCGGTCGGGCCGTAGGCGACGGCGGCGATCCCTCCGTCGCTGGTCGCCATCCAGGAATGCTGGACGTATTTCGGCCAGCCCATGTGGAGGTTATAGCAGCAGCAGTGAAAGCCGGAGTGCGGGCTGACGAGGAGATCGTCGCCGTGGTCATTGCGGAAGGGAAAGGTGCCGCGTTTCCCTTTCCGTGCGACCGGGGCATTCGGAAGGGTGTAGTACTGGAATTGCTTGAAGTCCTTGGTGGTGCCGCCGGGCAGCAGATTGAAGGTGATGCGCTCCAGCTGATCGCCGATCACGGGCTCGCCGAGAGCGCCCATGGCGACTTCGCAGCTGAGCATCTGCTCCACGATGGAGCACATTTCCACGCCCTGGGTGGTGGAGCGGCCTGCGAGCAACTCGGTGCCGCTCCACATGCCGATGCCCAGGCCGTGTTGCTTCTGGAGTTCCGCCCATCCGTCAGCGAAAACGCCGCGATCGCCCGGATCGCCGGTGCGCTCAAAGGTGACGACGGGGTATTTCAGCGCCTGGGAGACGTTCACGCCGTGGTCGATGCGGAAGTCCCCGGGGCCGCCCTGGAGGGCTTTGAAGAAAGGATTCCACTGGTTGGTCTGTGAGCGCAGCAGGTCGGCGAGATCCAGAAGAAAGGAGTCGCCGGTGCGGTTGTAGAGCCAGTAGAGCGTGTCGATCTGGTCCCCTGCCCTGGCCTTGGCCCATTCCTGCAGCGGCTGCTGAGGGAGGTGCTCCAGCATGTAGCGTGCGTATTTCGTCAGGGCCGGGATGACGCGCGGGTCTCGCGTCGCCTCGTAGTAGTCGCGCAGGGTCCAGGTGATGAGCATGCGCGGCCACCAGTCCTCGTTCGAGCGGGGGCCGAGTTGTCCGTCCGCG
>JAQGPE010000537.1 GCA_028293225.1 Akkermansiaceae bacterium
GGCTGGCCAGAGAGAAATCCAGGCAAGCGGTGGTCCGGTTCGGCACCGCCCAGACTGTCAGGCCGGCCGCGCGCGCGGACTTCACGCCGTTGAGAGAGTCTTCGAGCGCCAGCGCATCTTCCAGGGGAATGCCAAGCCGGCGGATCGCCTCCAGCCACAGGTCCGGCGCGGGTTTGATCCGCGGCGCATCGCCGCGGCAGACCACGGTGTTGAAATACCCGCGCAACCCGAGCTTCTCCAGCCAGCCGTCCACCCATTCGTGGGAAGAGCTGGAGACCACCGCCAGCAGGGTGCCTGCGGCCTTCAGTTGCTCCAGGATCGCGATCACCCCCGGCATCGGCCCGGCCTGCTCCAGATCCCGGCGGATTTCGATCTGCCGCGCCTCATCCAGCTGATGCCAATCGAAGCTCTTTCCGGTCAGTTCCTCCAGGTGGGTCTTTGGCGACCAGGTCTCGAAATCCGAGCCGATGCACTGGGTGTAAATCTCCAGCGGCAGGGGATGATGATTCGCCAGAAAGGTCCGGTGCCAGGCCTCATAGATGGCCCACTCGGTGTCCACCAACACCCCATCGAAATCGAACAGCACCGCTGCGAAGCTCATGCACCGGCATGAGCGCGCCCGGGCTCCCGGGCAAGTGCCGATTTTGCCGGGCCCGCGGATCGTCACGTCCGCGGGCCTTCGAAAGATCACTTCAGCGGAATCGAAATGTCCGGACCGATCAGCTGGATCGCCGAGTGCTCACTGGCCTCGATCCGCTGCAGCACGCGCTTCACGGCGTCGCGCATCGGCGCCGGCAGCGTGGAAAGCTGCATGCCTTCGATCGATCCCGTGACCGCTTTGGCAATCGGCGAGATCTGCCGGCCCATGCGCACCACACTGTCGTCGTCGTTCTTGTCCGGCTTGCTGAACAGGCCTTCGATCATGCTCTTCGGCTCGGGCCGCAGCTTGGCATCGTCGGCGGTCAGTCCGGCCTTTTCGGCAGCGTAGTCGATGGCTTCTTCGAGACCGCCGATCTCATCGACCAGTCCGATTTCCAGACCACGCGTGCCGGTGTAAACCCGGCCGCCGGCCAGCGATTCCAGATCGCCCTTGAGTTTGGCGCTGCGGCCATCCTGCACGCGCTTCTTGAAGGTGCCGTAAACGGACAGCATCGACTCGCGGATCAGCTTGGCCTCGTCCTCGCTGTAGGGGCGATACATCGACATCGCACCGGCGTTCTTGCCGCGCTGGGTGGCGGAGGTGGTGATGCCCAGCTTTTCGAGCGCACCGCCGATGACCATCTTCATGCCGACCACGCCGATCGAACCGGTGATGGTGCCGGGTTCCGCGAAAATCTTCTCCGCGCCGGAGGAAACATAGTAGCCACCGCTCGCGGCCACTTCACCCATCGACACCACGAAGGGCCGCTTGGTCTTGGTCCACTCGTCGGTCGCTTCCCACAGCACTTCGCTGGAGAGCGCGGAGCCGCCTGGCGAGTTCACCCGCAGCACCAGCGCCTTGGCGTGCTCGTCCTTGACCAGCTTCAGGATCTCGGCGCGCACCGGGGCGATCGAGTCGTCGGAGATGTCGCTGTCCAGCGCCACCACGGCCACGAAATCGTCCTTGGAATGCTTGGACTTGTCGTCTTTGAACATCATCTTGAAGACGTCGAAGATGCCCTTGATCTCCGGACCATCCAGGTCCGGCAGCTCGTAGCTGCGGTTCAGGTTCGCACCGGCATAGGTCTTCTTGATCGTCTCGGAAAAGTCGGTGCGGTACTTCAGGTCATCCACCAGTCCGGCGTCCTTCGCTTCCTTGGCGGTGAAGGTGCCGCGGTCGATCATCTCGGTGATCTTCTCCTTTGGCAGTTTGCGGCCTTCCGAAACGCTGGCGACGATCTGGTCGTAGACGCCGCCGATCAGTTCATCGCGCTGCTTCTGCGCATACTCGCTCGGGCCGGTGCGATAATATTCCTCACCGTAGCTCTTGAAGTCGCCGATGTGGATCACGTCGGCCTGGACCCCGACCTTGTCGAGCAGGCCCTTGTAATACATCGACTCACTGTGAACGCCGCTGAAGGACACATCGCCCTCCGGCATCAGGGTGAAATGATTGGCATTCGCACCCAGCAGCGCGGTCGCATTGCTGAAGGTGTCGGAATACAGCCACACGTCCTTGCCCGCGGCGCGGATCGCCTTCAGACGGGTCTGGATTTCCTGGAGCTGGGCGAGGCCGAGTTCGGCGTCATCGATGTCCAGCACCACCGCCTTCACATCGGGATCCTCGGCGGCTTTCGCCAGGCTGCGGGTCAGGTCGAACAGCGTCAGCGGTCGGTCGGCCTGCATCCCACCGAAGTCCAGCAGCGACGCCTGCGGCCGCCCCGCCTCGGAGAGTTTTCCCTCCAGATCGTAGATGGCGACGGTGGGTTTGCTCTCCTCCGCGGCCTGGGCAGCGAGGGTGAGCGCGACGAGAGACGCGAAAATCGGGCGCATGGGAGCATCAGCTAGCACGCCTCCAGCCCCAAATCAACGGGCGGACCCGGATTCCTTTCCAATCAGGGGCCGGAAGTCGCGGAATTTCAGGAAATCGCCACACCCGGGCTGTTTTCCGGCAGGCCGCGGAACTTCTTCACCGCCCGGTAACCCAGCACGATGAAGGTGATCAGCACGATCAGTTGGGCGATCGCAAATGGCGGCTCGGACTGGGTCGGCGCGGCGGCTTTCAGCACCGGCACCTTCGCGAAGCC
Source organism: Akkermansiaceae bacterium (assembly GCA_028293225.1). Lineage (GTDB taxonomy): Bacteria > Verrucomicrobiota > Verrucomicrobiia > Verrucomicrobiales > Akkermansiaceae > Haloferula. Next base: position 2,727 of record JAQGPE010000537.1, read on the forward strand.
CTGCGCCACCAGCACGAAGACATTGAAATACAGGCCCACCACCGAGCCGATCACGTAGACTTTCCGCCAGCCCCCGGCCAGTTGCCTGGAATAAAGTGCGTAGGCGGCGGGAATCAGCACTGCCAGGGAGATGGCGCCCACAATGTGCGAAGGCATCACCTTGGCGACGGGGAAGAGATAGCCGGTGGCGCTGGTCAGCACCGTGGTGGTCAGAAACCAGAGCACCCAGCCGCGCGGATGCCGGCCGTCCAGCATGGCGGCGAGCACGACAAAGCCGGTCAGGATTCCAACCAGGCTGATGAGGGTGTGGACCAGAGTGAGTAGGACGAGGAGGCTCATGGGAGTAGGAGGAACAGGTTCAGTCGGGGCGGAAAATGCCGCCCCCGTCTTCTTCCATGGGAAGGCGCTGGAACTTGTGACCGCAAAAAAAGAAAAAGCCCGCGGCTGCGTGAGCGGCCGCGGGCTTGAGGAATTCCGATGAAGCGAACTCACACGCTGCGGAAGGTCCGCAGATCGAAGGCGCGCAGGGTCAGCTCGCCGTTTTCGCCGCCTTCCGCCAGCGGCTTCTCCAGCAGGTCGGTCTCGGTGAAGTTCAAGCCAGCCAGAGAGGTCGCCAGCGTCGTCTTTGCCTGGCGCCCGTGGGCCTCCAGCAGGCGGACCACCACGTCCTTGCCATCTTCGGAACGCTTCAGCGCCTCCAGGGTCACCCCCGGAGTATTGAAGGACAGCCAGGAGCCGGCCTCGTCGCTGAGGCCGCCCTCGGCCACCACCAGCGGCACGTTCAGCGCCAGCGCTTCCTCGATCACCCCGCCCGCCGTCGTCGTCCCGGCGTGTGGAAAGAGGCTGAAGACCCGGCGGTGCACGCCGATGTCCGCCGTCGGGTCCGGAGCGCTGGCCCCCTTCAGCAGGGTCAGGCGGATCCGGCCGCCCAGCACGTCACAGCCGAAGCTGCCGTTGTTGATCAGCGCGATGCCGTGATCGCTTTCGCTCAGATCGACCCAGCGCTGCATCGGCACCTCGAAGCGCGCCGCATCCCAGCTCGTGTTGCGGTGGACCGGACGGCGCACGTGGCCGGACTGGATTTCGAACACCGCGTGCTCGGTGCGGATCGCCAGCGGGAAGGAAACCTTCAGCACGCGGTTGCGCTCCTGCCAGTCGACGGTGGTGTCGAAATCCAGGCGGGCGCTGCCGGCGCGCAGGATCACCTTTTGCAGCATGGTCGAGGTGCCGAACTTGCGCTCGAACTCCACCACCACCCGCAGCGGGCCGTGCTCGATGATCTTGCCGGTCACGTCGCTGCCGACGATTTCGTAGTCCTCCATCGCGGAGCCCTCGATGTCCCAGGCGTTCCAGCGGTTCGGGTAGTCGCGCAGCAGGTGCAGCTCGTTGGCCGGGCCGCTCAGCATTTCCATCCCGGTCTTCAGATCGACCAGCGACTCAATCGTGCCGTTCCAGAAGATCTTCGCGGAAATCAGGCCGTTGGAAATCGTGATGCCGCTTGGGTCGCCCTTCGCGACGGCCGGGGCCATGCCCTCCGGCACGCCGGCGGTCACGGTCGCGTAGCCGCACGATGGCGTGGAGACGTGGCCGACCGAGCCATCCGGCAGTTCCACCACTTCGGTGCGGGTCTGGGCCAGGGTGTTGAAAGCGACATGACCGCCCGCCTTCGCCGCGGCCAGGCGCTTCACCGCGGCCTCGCGCACCGCGAGGGCGATCTTCTCGATCACTTCGTAGTCGCGGCGGCTTTCCTCATAGACGCGTCCGATCGACGAACCTGGCAGGATGTCGTGGAACTGGTTCAGGAGGAGCAGTTTCCAGGCGCGGTCCAGGGCCTTCGCCGTCACCGAGCCATCCTTCGCCGCCACGTGACCATCCACATCCCAGATCACCCGCTCCGGGGCCGGGTCGGCCTCCAGCAGTTCGCCCGGCGTCACCTGCGAGCAGATCGCATCGAAAAATTCCGCATCCCGCAGCAGCAGCTCGCAGCGGCGGTTCATCAGCTTGTTGTGCGCCTGGCTGGTGTAGGTGCCGCGATGCAGCTCCAGGTAGAGCTCGCCGCTCCAGACCGGCGGCTCTTCCAGCTCGGCCTCAGCCGCGGTGAAGAACTGGTCGACCGTGCCCATTTTCACCGCGGGCAGGCCTTCGAAGTTTTTGAACCGGCGCACCCGCTCGATCATCTCGATGCTCGGGCCGCCGCCGCCATCACCGTAGCCGAAGGGCATCAGCGAGCGGCTCGCCACGTCCTTCTGGGCGAACTGGCGCTCCGCCCGGCCCAGCTCGGAGGCCGTGACGCGCGCATTATAGGTATCCACCGGCGGGAAGTGGCTGAAGATCCGGGTGCCATCGATCCCTTCCCACAGGAAGGTGTGGTGCGGGAACTTGTTGGTGTCGTTCCAGGAAATCTTCTGCGTCAGGAAGCGGTCCACCCCGCCCTTGCGCAGGATCTGCGGCAGCGCCGCCGAGTAGCCGAAGACATCCGGCAGCCACAGGTCGCGGGTCGTCACGCCGAACTCTTCCTCGAAGAACGCCTTGCCGTGCACCAGTTGGCGCACCAGCGACTCGCCGGAGGGCACGTTGCAGTCCGGCTCCACCCACATGCTGCCGATCGGCTCCCACTGGCCGCGCTTCACCGCCGCCTTGATGCCTTCATAGATGTGCGGATAGAGCTCCCGCATCCACAGGTACTGCACCGGCTGGGAGCAGCTGAAGTGGTAGTCCGGATACCGCTCCATGTAGGCCAGGGCGGTGGAAAAGGTCCGAGCGCACTTGCGGATCGTTTCGCGCAGCGGCCAGCACCAGGCGGTGTCGATGTGCGCATGGCCGGTCGCGGTGATGCGGTGGACGGTGTCGCCATTTTTCGCGGCCAGCAGCGGCGCCAGGATCGCGCGGGCGGCAGGCACCCAGGCGTTCGTGTTCACTTCCATCTTCCGGCAGGCCAGGTCCAGACCGCGCTGCAGGCGGGCGCGGCGGGTGCTTTCGGCCGGCAGCTCCAGCATCGCTTCCTTGCAGACGCGGAAATCCATCAGAAATGCGAAGACTTCCGGATCGGCCACCGCCAGGCAGGCTTTCTTCAGGCGATAGAGGCGCTCGTCGGGAGCGGGGCGGGTATCGGGAGCCCAGTGCCAGGTCACCAGCGGGTTGGCGGAGGCCTCAACGTGGAAATCGACGGATGGGCCCTCAACCGGGATCGCGCTGCGGTAGCGGCTGACCGCGATCGTCGGCTTGCCGTCCTTCCAGACCTGGCCTTCGCGGCCAAAGCCTTCCTCGTCCTCGAAGCTCAGGTCAACCAGCGCTACCACCGTCTTGCCGGACCACTCGGCCGGCACCTCGCCGCGGAAATGGAACCACGCGGTGCCCCACTCCGGACCCCACTGCACGCCTTCCTTCACCGGCAGGTATTCGCCCTGCATCGCTTCCGCATAGGTCACCGGCTCGCCCGGCGCTTCCCACATGGCGATCTCCAGTGGCCGCTTTTCAGGATAAAGCAGCGGGAGGATGAAGCGTTCTTCGGCGTAGCCGATGCGGATCTCGATTTTGGACCGGTTCTCCATGGCAGTATGACGGAAATCTTTCTCGCGCGGACGTCAGCACCCAGCGCCGCGCTTGCCAAGGCACATTCACCCGAATTGCCGGGAACCCGTCCGTCTGGATTCTGAAAAACCGCGAATGGACGCGAATGAAGTAGGCTCGCAGAGCTCCCCCTCCGAAGAGAAGGAC
>JAQGPE010000545.1 GCA_028293225.1 Akkermansiaceae bacterium
GGGCTCATCGCGTGGGCTGCGTCGCCGAGGATCACCACGCCCTCACCGTGCCAGTGGTGCATCCGCACATCGCCATAGCGGGCCGTGAGAACCTGGGACCAGTCGCTGATCTGATCCAGGAAAGGCCCGGCACCTCCATGCAGCGCCAGGATCTCACGCTTCCAGGCATCCAGCGGCCGGTTTCGAACCGCCTCGTCGTCGCTGAGTTTGATGCTCCAGAACAGACTCGTCAGCGATGGCCCGTTTTCATCCAGCCCCGTGCCGGTCGGCATGAAGCCGAGCAGCTTCCGGGTGCCGTCCACGATCTGGTAGAGCTCATTCTGTGGGAAAACCCCGGGATTGGTTCCGATGAACCAGTGCGCCCCCCACGGATAGCTGTGGTTGATGCCGCGGAAGCCGGCCTTTTGGCGCAGAGCCGACCGCGCCCCGTCCGCGACCACCAGTAGATCATACGGTCCGCTCCTCTCGCCACGGGTGGAAATCAGCACGCTCTTCCCGTTTTCACGCAGCAGATCGACCACTTCCCAGTCCCAGTGTATCATCACACCCGCTTCAGTCATCGCACCGAGCAGGGCTTCAAGCAGCACCGGCCGGTGCAGCCCCAGGCCGGACAGCGAGCGGTCCACATCGGCATACCTGAGGTCCATCAGCAGCCGCCCGCCACGCTCGATCGCGTGCAGCCGGTCGATCCGCGAGCCACGCGCCGCCACCTGCCCGTAAATTCCCAGCTCTTTCAGCACCGTCATCCCGGACGGCTGCAGCAGGAACCCCGCGCCCACCGGCAGACACAGCGGCGCCCGCTCGAACAGCTCGACGTCATGTCCCTGGCGACGCAGCAGAATCGCCGCCGCCGGCCCAGCCGAGCCACATCCCACCACCGCGATCTTGAGCTTCCGCATTGCCGGAATGGATGAGTGACACCCGGCGGCTGGGCGGCAAGGATGGTTGTGAGTTTTCGATGTCACGACTCGTAGCCACGGCCGCTGCAGTCAGGATCGGGAATTGCAATTCGTGAAATAAATCGTCACTTCACCTCGTTTTATCGCTCCAATCATGCCGAATCCCATCCGAATTCTCTGCGTCGGCGCTGGCCACATGGGCCGCTCACACGCACTCGCCTACCACCGTCTGCCGGAATTCGAGATCTGCGGAATCGTGACCCGTTCGGCGGAAAGCCGCGGCAAACTGAATGAGGAACTGGGCGGCGGTTACGCGGAATTCGCCGACTACCACGAGGCTCTGGCCGCGACCAAACCGGACGCCGTGAGCATTTCCACCTACCCGGACACCCACGCGCCCTACGCCGCCGCGGCCTTCGACGCCGGGTGCGACGTCTTCATCGAGAAACCGCTCGCCCCCACCGTGGAGGAAGCGGAGGAAATCGTGGCCAAGGCCCGGGCCACCGGCCGCAAGCTGGTGATCGGCTACATCCTGCGCCATCACCCCAGCTGGATCCGTTTCATCGAGGTCGCCGAAACCCTCGGCAAGCCGCTGGTCATGCGCATGAACCTCAACCAGCAGTCCTACGGCGCGAACTGGCTGACCCACAAGAACCTGATGGCCTCCATTTCCCCGGTGGTCGACTGCGGGGTCCACTACGTGGATGTGATGTGCCAGATGACCCGCTCGAAACCGGTCCGCGTCTCGGGCATCGGCGCCCGCCTCAGCGATGAACTGCCCGCCGACAAGATCAACTACGGCGCCCTACAGGTGGCCTTCGCCGACGGCTCGGTCGGCTGGTACGAAGCCGGCTGGGGCCCGATGATGAGCGAGGTGGCCTTCTTCGTGAAGGACGTGGTGGGGCCGAAAGGCTGCGTCTCGATCGTCGCGGAAAAGGCCGGCTCGGAAGGCCAGAGCTCGAATGTCGACGCCCACACCTCGACCCAGGCGCTGAAGCTCCACCACGCCACGCTGACGCCGGAAGGCAATTTCGCCACCGCCGACCAACTCATGCGACTGGACGATGAGCCGGATCACGATGAGTTGTGCCTGCGCGAGCAGCGCTATTTCCTGAAAGCGATCCTGGAGAACATCGACCTGACCGACCACATGGAGGACGCCCTGAGCTCCATGCGGATCGTGGCCGCCGCCGACGAAAGCTTCCGCACCGGAAAGACCATCGAACTTTAACCCGAGACCTGACCATCCATCCCATCATGAAATTCCCGACTCTCGCCGCGCTCCTGCTGCTGCCCTCCCTGGCCCACGGCCAGGACCCGACCCATCCTGCGCAACTGGTCGCAAAGCCCCTCTTCAATGGCAAGGACCTCCAGGGCTGGACCGGCGACGGCTACGAGGTCAAGGACGGCACGATCGTCTGCACGCCCTCCGGCAAGAACCTCACCACCGTCGGCACTTACTCCGACTACGCCTTCGACTTCGAATTCAAGCTCCCGCCCGGCGGGAACAACGGCATCGGCATCCACTATCCCGGCACCGGCGACTCCGCCTACACCGCCATGGAAATCCAGGTGCTCGACGATACCGCCGAGCAGTACAAGGACCTGCTGCCCACCCAGTACCACGGCTCCATCTACAAGCTGGTTGCCGCCAAGCGCGGCTTCCTGAAGCCGGTCGGCGAATGGAACCAGGAGCGCATCCAGGTCAACGGCAGCCACGTCCGCGTCATGCTG
>JAQGPE010000385.1 GCA_028293225.1 Akkermansiaceae bacterium
CATTTTGAAGGGACGGCGGCTCGTTGGTATTGATGAAAGGGATCGAGTTTTCGGCCATGGACGGGCGGGGAAACTTGCAAATTTCTTCAGCTCGCGGCGAGCCTTGAAATGGTAATTTTCAAAACAAAAAGGCCCGGCTCCCAACGAGAACCGGACCTTTCAAAAAATCAGCTTAACTGCCAGCGATCAGCCTTCGGACTCGTCGCTGTTGCCGGTCACGTTCACGGTCACCGTGGTGGTCACCTGTGGGTGGACACGGATGGTGACGTCGTGCTTGCCGGAAGTCTTGATCGCCTTTTCGAGTTCGATGGCGTGCTTCGGCAGGGTGATGCCGGCGGCTTCGATTTCCTTGTGGATATCGGTGGCGGTGACGGAGCCGAAAGCCTTGCCACCCTGGCCCACTTCGAGAGTGAACTTCGGACGGAGCTTGGAAACCTTGGTGGCGAGTTCCTGGGCTGCTTCCAGCTCGACGGTTTCACGCTTGGCGCGGGAAGCCTTCAGGTTTTCGACGTGGCGGAGATTCGAGCGGGTTGCTTCGTAAGCCTTGCCCTGAGGAATCAGGAAATTACGGGCAAATCCGGCACGGACCTTGACGACATCGGCCTCGGCACCGAGACCTTCGATTTTTTCGCGGAGAATGACTTGGGCGTTTGCCATAAGAGTGTCGTGGGTCGTTCGTTGGGGGGCGGGAGGTAGGCTTCCTGGGGCTTTGAGTCAAGGAAAGATTCAAAGTTCAGCGGCCTTTGCAATGCGGAGAAGGGTCGCCTCGCCGAGGTGGGGGCCCAGAATTTGCAGTCCCACAGGGAGTTCCGTGCCTTCACCGGACGGAACCGTGCCACAGGGGACGGAGATCGCGCAAATGCCGGCGAGGTTGGCCGCGAGGGTGCAAATGTCGGAGAGATACTCCTGGAGCGGGTCGCTGGACGCCTCGCCGATTTTCCGCGCCGGGGTGGGGGCGACCGGAGCCAGAATGGCGTCGACCTGTCCCCAGGCCTGCTCGAAGTCCCGGCGGATCAGCGTGCGGACCTTTTGGGCGCGGGAGTAGTAGGCGTCGTAGTAGCCGGAGGAGAGGACGTAGGTGCCCAGGATGATGCGGCGCTTCACGTCCGCACCGAAGCCCTCCTCGCGGGAGCTGCGGTAGAGGTCGTCAAGGTCAGCCGGGGAAGGGGCGCGGCGGCCGTAGCGGATGCCGTCGAAGCGCGAGAGATTCGAGGAAGCCTCGGCCGGGGCGATGATGTAATAGGTGGCGACGGCGTGCTCCGTGTGCGGCAGGGAAATTTCCACCAGCTCGGCGCCGGCGGCCTGCAGGCGGGCGGCGGCGGCCTCCACCAGGGCGCGGACGGCGGGGTCGATGCCTTCGTCAAAATACTCCTTCGGGATGCCCAGGCGCAGTCCGGCCACGCCCTTCTTCAGGTCTTCCAGGTAGTCGGGCACCGGCACGTCCAGGCAGGTCGAGTCGCGCCGGTCCGGGCCGGCAATGGCCTGCAGGATCAGCGCGGCGTCCTCCACCGTGCGGGTCAGCGGGCCGATCTGATCCAGGGAGGAGGCGAAAGCGACCAGTCCATAGCGGGAGACGCGGCCGTAGGAAGGCTTCAGGCCGACGACCCCGCAGTGCGAGGCCGGCTGGCGGATCGACCCGCCGGTGTCGGAGCCCAGAGCGGCGATGGCGAGGTTTCCTGCCACTGCGGCCGCGGAACCGCCGGAGGAGCCGCCGGGAATGCGGGAAAGGTCGTGGGGGTTGCGCGTGATCTGCAGGGCGGAGTTTTCCGTGGCCGAGCCCATCGCGAACTCGTCCAGATTCATGCGGCCGAAGGGAACCGCTCCGGCGGCGCGCAGGCGCTCGGTGACCGTGGCGTTGTAGGGGGAGGTGTAGCCGCGCTCCAGGAAGCGGGAGCCGCAGGTGCAGGGCTGGCCGAGCACATTGATGTTGTCCTTCAGCGCGATCGGGATTCCCCCCAGCGGCAGGCTCAGGTCGGCGGCGGCGGCCTCGATTTGCGCGGCTTCTAGGTCAAAGGACAGGTAGGCGCCGATTTCCGGGTCGCGGGCCAGGATCGCGGTGGAAAGATCGGCCAGAATGTCGGCCGGGGAGATTTCACCCGCGGTCAGGCGCTGGCGAAGCGAGAAGATGGAGGAAGCGGCGAGGGACATGCTCGGGAAAAACGGAAAGGGAGTCGGAGGCACGGAATGCGGGCGGCTGGCAGGCTGGGCTGGCTTCAGTTCAGGCTTCGGCGATGACTTTCGGCACGCGGATCTGCTCCTGGGCCTGCTCCGGGGCGTTCTGCAGCACCGCCTCGACCGGCAGGCTCGGGCCGGGGACGTCCTCGCGCATCACGTCATACACCGTGGCGGGGTAGGAGGTCGGCTCGATGCCCTCGACATCCAGCGCGCCGAGCGACTCGACGTGGCCCAGGATCGACTCCAACTGGCGCTGGAACACGCCACATTCCTCCTCCGTCAGCTTGAGGCGGGAAAGATTGGCGATGCGGCGGACGTCGATGGATTGGTTGGCCATGGGCGGGCGGATTAGAGAGGAGCGCGGGGAGGGGGGCAAGCGGCAAGCGGCCGGATGGCAGGCTTGAATGAAAGGCTGCCACAGGGTCGCTGCCTCTTACCGCTCCGCGGCAGGCACCGGAACCGACCGGAAGAGGCCGGGCATGCTATCCGGCCCGCTGGGGCTGGGCATGTCATCCGGCAGGCAGGCCACGCGGCGGCCGTCCACGGTTTTGAAGGAGATTTTCACCCCATCATCGTCCTTCGCGTCCGGAGTACCCAGCGCATCCAGCAGAGCGGCCCGGACCAGATGCATCCAGGCCTGGGCGGCGGCGACCCCTTTTCCCACGTCCGCCATGGACTGATATTGGTCTGTCACCCAGAGCCGCGCTTCTTCAGGCAAGCCTGCCGGCGCTTCCCAGGCCGGGACCGGTAACGGCTTGTTATAGGCGGCCAGATCCAGCTTTTCGGTCTGGCTCAGCCACGCGGCCGCGCAGGAAGTCAGGGCGGTGGTGCCGGCCTTGGGGTGATCCAGCACATATTCCGGCACCGCGAGGTCAAGCCACGTTCCCCGGCAGGAGGGCAGTACCAGCCGGTAGGTATGATAGCTCCAGTAGCGCTTGATGACGTCTGCGAGGGGCTCCGGCCACCGCGGTGTCTGCATCATCTGCTCCATAACGCGCAGGGTGTCCCGATGGAAAGGAACCTTCTCCTTGTCCAAAAGGACCTGGATCGCGCCCACGGCGGCACCCTTCACCTCCAGGCTCATGCGCTGGCATTCCGGGGACACGGCATCCGCCTCGCCGAGGATCCGCGATATTCCAAGAAGCGTCAGAACCGGAATCACGCTGCGTTCCTGCTCGCCGCCCCTGAAGAGGGTAAAAGTGAAGGACACGAGCCAGTTTCTGACCTGTAACACGTCCTCGGGGCGGAGCTTGCGGATTCTTTCCAGCGGGATGGCCAGGGCGGAACTATCCCGCATCGCGGCGATGGCGTTGAGTTCATCCAGCCGTTCGTGCTGCTTTTCCAGAAACTCAATGATGGCCGGCCCCTTCCAGGTCTCGATGCCGCTCAGGATGGGCGCGGGGATGTCATCCCTCACCAGGGGATACTCCTTCTCCATCCACAACAGCAGGGCCTCCAGGGCGTTGTCCTTTGCCTCCACCTGGGGGGCTGCCACCGCCAGTTCCGGCTTCAGCTTCAGCAGGCTTTTCATCTGCTCCGCGCCTTTCGCTTCTTCAGAGAGGGTATCCCCGGCAAACGCGCCCGTGCCCAGGAACAGACAGGCGGCGGCGATGGCCAGCGTTGCGGGGAGAGCTTTTCCAGTCATAGCACCGGCATGCCATAGACCCACCGTCAGGGCAAGCGGACAGGCGGGTGGCGGTCCGCAGGGAGCACGGGAGGATATCAAAGACGGCCAATGGATGCTTTTTCAGAAAGTCTCTGAGCGGGAAGGAAAGGCCGGGACTTGTCAGCGCCGGAGGGGACGCTAGGTTGCCGCCCATGCGTCTGCCGTTTTTCGTGATTCCGCTCGTTGTCCTGTCGCAGGCCGCCGCTTTCGCCGGCACGCCGCAGCAGGCCGATGCCGCCCGGAAGGAGTATGAGCTGGGGATGCAGCAGTGGGCGCTGAAAATGAAGATCGCGACCACCCAGGACCAGCGCGCCGCCACCATGCTGGAGCGTCCTGACCTGACGAAGACCGGCAGGAAGCTGTGGGCGATCATCCAGCCGAACCTGATGGAGGAATGGTCCCTGGAGCCCGCCGCCTGGCTGGTGAAAATGTCGCCTTCCATGACCACCACGGACAGTTCCGGCGTGCACCAGCCCGCGAT
>JAQGPE010000546.1 GCA_028293225.1 Akkermansiaceae bacterium
TTTCAAAACGAGCGCGCCGCCTACATCGCCGAAGCGAACGGCTTGAAAAACACCGGCTTCAATGCCCAGGGCGTGTCGGGAAAACAAGGCCTGCGGATTCATGGCCGGGAGATCCTGGCCCGGGTGCGGATGTGGCTGGACGTGCGGGTTCTTGGTACCCGTCCGGCCTACTCCAGCAATGCCGGAGATCTGGCCGGCTGAGAAAATCAGCCTCCCGCGGCGATGGTCACGATCTCGATCTGCGCTCCATCGGTGACGGCGGTCGAAGGATAGTCGGCGGGGAAGACCGCATCCTGGTTCAGTTCCACGACCACGGGTTTGCCGCCCATTTCGAGCGATTCCAGCAGGGATTCGACCGTGTGGGCGTTGGCGTCGAACTCCATGATCTGACCATTTACCGTAAGTTTCATGCGGGTGCGGCGGGATCATCACGGACTGAGTTTCAAAGTGCAAAGAGGAAACCCAGGTTGGCTGATCGAATCGTCATTTCTAACGTCTTCGACCATTGTTCCTTCGTAAAAGTGAACTAGGATCGCGACCGTGTACCCTTACAACCTGCGAACCCATTCCGTCGCGGCGCTTCTCCTATCCCTGGGAAGCATCGCGTCCGCCGTCCCGGCGTTCAGCGTGCCGGGATTTGTCGATGAAACCCTGCACACCGGGGCGGGGATCATCTCGATGGCCTTCGATTCCAGCGGCCGCCTGTGGGCCTGCGAAAAGCAGGGCCGGGTGCTGGTCTTTGCTCCCAACGAACTGCCCGCCTCCTCCTACGCCTACGCCTACTACGAGAGCCCGGCCGGCACCACCTGGACCGCGATTCCGGACTTCACCCAGCTGACTCCGGCCAAGACCGGCACGGTGGATTCCTTCACGTTGGACCCGCGCAACCGCGAGGACCAGTTCGCCTTCGTCTACACCGGCCAGATCAGCACGCCGACGGCGGGGGACTATACGTTCTACACGTCCTCCGACGATGGCAGCAAGCTGTTCATCGATGGCGCGCTGGTGGTCAACAATGACGGCTCGCACGGCAATTCCGAGAAATCCGGAATCGTGACACTGACCAGCGGAATTCATCAGATCCGGGTCGAGTATTTCGAAAACGGCGGCGGCCAGTCCCTCGACGTGAATTACTCCGGTCCCGGCATTGCGAAGGGGCCGGTGGTGCAGGGTGCGTTCAAGTCGCCGGTGATCTTCGCCGACATCTCAGCGCAGGTGAATACCGATGCCGAGCGCGGCCTGCTGGGCCTGACGCTGGATCCGGATTTCGTTCACAACCGGAACCTTTACATCATGTTCTCCACCAGCACGGATCAGAAGATCCAGCGGCTGACGGCGAACCCCGATTTCCTGACCATGACGGCGGGTTCCACGGTGACCCTCGTCAGCGGGCTGCCGAACAGCAACAACGTCCACAAGTCGGGCGACCTGCATTTCAGTCCGCAGGATCCGAACAATCTCTACGCGGTGGTCGGCGACGACGGCGATCGCACCCTGGTGGGCAATCTGGACCTCTATAACGGCAAGATCCTCCGCATCAATTCGAGCGACGGCAAAGGACTGGCGATCAATCCTTACTACGACGGCAATCCGGACTCGGTGCGTTCGAAGGTCTGGTCGGCGCGCTTTCGCAATGCCTTCCGCTTCACCTTCGATCCGGCCACGCCGATCAGCGATGTGCTCTACATTTCGGAAAATGGCGATGGCACCGACCGGATCGCCCGCATCGCCAAGGGAGCGGACGGCGGTTGGGACAATCAGTTCACGACCAGCTCCAGCGACGGCAAGCGCACGGTGATGGAAACGTCCGACCCGTCGAAAACGGCCATCGCCATCATCCGCAGCGGCCCCTTTTCGCCCGACGGCACACCGATCCTTTACAACGCCCGCTACGGCGGGGGTGATCACAATGTCGTGCGCCGCTGGCAGTTGACCGGCGCGAATCTGGACACGCTGACGCCGCTGCCCGCGGACGGAGGGGCCGCCTTCTACTCCGGCTTCACGGACCATGGCATTGTGACCTTCACTCCGGGGCCGGACGGCGCGATCTACTACTCGGATAGTGGCCAGGGTGCCTCGACCGCCAACCAGCGGATGGGACGGTTGCGGTTCGTAGGCGGCACGGCGCCGATCGCCAATTTCACCATCGATCAGGCCACGGGCGCCGCGCCATTGCAGGTGAACTTCACCGACTCATCCTCCGCGCCCGGCAGCTCGATCGGTTCGCGCGCCTGGGATTTCGGCGATGGCGGGACCTCCACCGCGACCAGCCCCGGGCATACCTTTGCCCAGCCGGGAGTCTACACCGTCACGCTGACGGTCACGAATGCCCAGGGCCTGGCCCAGTCGAAGCAATCGACCGTGACGGTCTACCAGGAAACGAACATCACCCTGAGTGGGCAGATTCTCGACGGCCGCACGCTGGCGGCTCCGGCTTTCGCAGCGGCGACCGAGTTGCATTTCTACCAGCAGGACGGCACCACGCCTCTGGCGGTGACCGGTGGCAGCGGGGCAGGGGAGAATGTGCTCGCTGTTGCGGCGGGCGGCCAGATCTCGGCGACTTTCACCGCGCGGATCACCGGTCCGGGCATGGTTGTTTCCGCAGGTGAGGCGTCTGCGGATGGAGTGCAGGCTGCCTTTGTCGGCGTGCCGCTGGCGATCGGCACCGCTCTGCAAACAGCGAGCGTGCAGTTCCGTCTTTCCGACACGCTCCTGCGCGGCCGGGTCCTGGATACCCGTGGCGATCCGGCCCGGGTGGACGTCGGCGTTTCCCGCGGCGCGGCCACCAGCCCGTATGCCTTCGCCGGCGGCCGGGATTTCCTGGCCGGGCATGCCGCCAGCGGCAAGAACCACCGCATCGTGCCGGATGCCCTGGGCTACTATCACATGCCGATCCTCACCGGAGACGGTGGCGCCACCTTCTATCTGGATACGACCGCGGACACCCTGGTCGCCACCCACGGACGGATCACGGCGACGGCGACCGTAGCGGCCGGAGCGGCGACGGTAAAAGATCTGACGATCGGGCTCTACGACGGCGGCACGGACGAGGCCGACCTTTCCGGCATCGCCGTGACTCCGGCGGTGAACTTCGATACCCAGATCCAGCAGATCTTCACCACCTCCTGCGTGGCCTGCCACGACGGCATCGCCACTAACAGCGCGGGGCTCGACCTGCGCGTGGGCGCCTCCTTCGCAGCCCTGGTGGGAGCGGGTAGCGCCGAGGCGCCGGGCATCAAACTGGTGGAAAACGGTTCGGCGGCGCGCAGCTATCTGATGGAGAAAATCAACGCCGCGCATCCCCAGTTCGGCACCTCCATGCGTCCCGGCGATCCGATGCCCCTGGCCCAGCAGGCCCTGATCCGCGACTGGATCAACCAGCTGACAACCCCGCCGGCTGCCGATCCTTTCACCGACTGGCAGACCCAG
>JAQGPE010000650.1 GCA_028293225.1 Akkermansiaceae bacterium
CGTCGAAGCGGAACTCCGAGTCGTAGTCGTCCTCGAAGATCCAGCTGCCGGTGGTGCGGGACCACTCAAGGAGCTTCAGGCGACGGTCACGCGGCAGGGCGACGCAGAGCGGAAACTGGTTGGCAGGGGTGACGTAGGCCAGCTTGGCGGCGGGAGCCCGCTTGATGCCCTCGCTGACTTTCATGCCATTCTGGTCGACCGGGACGGGCACCAGCCTGGCCCCGGCGGCGCTGAAGATCTGGGTCGCACCGGGGTAGCCGGGGTCTTCCATCAGGACCTGGTCACCAGGATCGAGGAGCAGGCGCGAGATCAGATCGAGCGCCTGCTGGGTGCCGGAGACGACCATGACCTGCTCGGCATCGCACACCACGCCGCGGGTCGATCCGACATGCGCGGCGATCGCTTCCCGCAGTGGCCGGTAGCCCAGCACATCGCCGGAAAGAAGCATTTCGCGGGAGGCAAGACGCATGCGCCGCGCACCGAGGCGGCTCCAGATTTCCGCCGGGAAATGGGATACCGACGGGCGGTTCGCGGTGAAGGCGCGCAGGTTGCGGAGCTCGGCGACGGCCAGAAAGGGCGAGAAGGACATCTCTTTGCCGCGCTTCGACAGTTTGCCCTCGACCAGCGGTTTGGCGGGGCGGGCGGATGACTTCTTCTCCGCCGCCTGGAAGAAGTCGTCCGGCAGCTCGCGGTTCACGGAGGTGCCGGAGCCGGTGCGGCTTTCCAGGTAGGCTTCGGAGATCATTTGCTCGAAGACGCGGACCACGGTGCCGCGGGAAATTTTCCAGTGCTCCGCCATGGCGCGGGTGGGCGGCAGCATTTCGCCGGGCTTCAGGCGGCCTTCCAGGATCGCGGTGCGTAGCTCGCGGTAGAGCCAGGCGAAGAGGGTTTCGCTGGCCAGCGGTGGCCGCATCGGCAGGAGAAACAGGCGCGGGGTACGGCTCATGACGAAATCCTATTGGTCCTATCGAAATGGGTAAAGTGGATCTCACACATGATCCGGATAGGTGGTAGCTTCACGACGTCGCCTGCTGAAAGGCGGCGAATCAACCCACTCACACACGATCCGAATATGACTGCTCCCTTTGACTACATGAAGCATGGTCTCGCTGCCGTGAAGACCCTCTATGGCGTCGAGCTTTTCCTGAACCAGTGCGGGCTCGAAAAGAGCCTGAAGCACTTGGTGAAGCTGCTCGCTTCGCAGATCAACGGCTGCGCTTTCTGCATCGACATGCACGTGGACGAAGCGATCGCCGATGGTGAGAATCCAGGCCGCCTGCATCTGCTCAGCGTCTGGGAAGAGACCACGATCTTCAGCGAGCGCGAGCAGGCCGCCCTGGCCTGGACCGAGGCGGTCACGCTCATTGCCGACGGTGCACCCTCGCAGGAGCTCTTCGAGCGCATGCTCCAGCAGTTCACCGAAGAGGAACTGGTGAACCTGAATCTGGCCGTGGTCGCCATCAACGCCTGGAACCGTTTCGGGAAGACCTTCCACGCCCAGCCGGCTTTGAAGAGCTTCAAGAAGGCCGCCGCAACCGCAGCCCAGGCATGAGCGAGCAGCAGCCCCCGGCCGTGACCGATGCCTTCTCGATCCGCCATGCGGAAAATGAGAAGGAGGTGCTGCGGTGCCATCCGCTGATGCGGCAGCTACGCCCGCGGCTCGGCAGTGCGGAGGAGTTCCTGCAGCGCTGGCACAGTCAGGCCCGCGGCGGCTATCGTCTGCTGGTGCGCTGGCTGGGGGCCGAGCCGGTGGCCCTGGCGGGCTACCGGCTGACCGAAAGTCTGATCCATGGCCGCCATCTGTATGTGGATGACCTGGTGTCAGAGGCCACGACCCGCGGGCAGGGCCACGGCGCCGAGCTGCTGCGCTATTTGAAAGCGGAGGCCAGGGACCGCGGTTGCGAGCAACTGGTACTGGACTCCGGCCTGAGCAACGTCCTGGCCCACCGCTTCTACTACCGTGAGGGCCTGCTGGGCGAAGCGCTGCATTTCTCGATGAATCTCTCCTGATCCATCAGCCATGAAATCGAACGATCCATCCTTTCTTCCGGCCGCCGAGTGGTTGCTGCGTCTCGGTTTGGCCGCGGGCTTTCTCGCTGCGGTGGCGGACCGTCTGGGGCTGTGCGGCGCGCCGGGTTCCTCGCCGAACATCGCCTGGGGCGACTGGGCGCACTTCCGGAGCTACAGTGACATGCTGAACCACTGGCTTCCCGCTGCGTTGCGTTCTGCCGCGGCGGTGACCGCGACCATCGCGGAAGCGGCGCTGGGCCTGGGTCTGCTGGTCCCGTGGCGTACGAAATGGATCGCCGGGCTTTCCGGGCTGCTGCTCGTGTCCTTCGCCCTGACCATGACCTTCGTGCTCGGGCCAAAGGCGCCGCTGAACTACTCGGTCTGGAGCGCGGCCGGTGGCGCGCTGGTCCTGGCGGCCATTTCCCGGCGCTGAAAAATTGGTCCCATCGGTATTTCCTGAATGGATCTCACGGTTGAGCCATTTTTGTCGCAATTTCATTCACAGGCGGAGCTTTCCGCATCCTCTCCAATCATCCATCTACTATGAAAATCGTCGTTATCGGAGGCACCGGCCTCATTGGTAAGAAAGTCGTGAGCATCCTCACCGAAAAGGGCCACGAAGTGCTGGCGGCCTCGCCTTCCACCGGCGTCAACACGCTGACGGGTGAAGGCCTGGACGCAGCATTCTCCGGAGCTGAGGTGGTCGTCGATGTGGCGAACTCACCCTCGTTCGAAGACGAAGCGGTGCTGAAGTTTTTCGAGACCGCCGGTCACAATATCACGGCGGCGGAAGCGAAAGCCGGGGTGAAGCACCATGTGGCTCTCTCGGTGGTCGGCACGGACCGCATGCAGGGCAGCGGCTACTTCCGGGCCAAGCTGGCGCAGGAGGCTCTGATCAAGGCCTCGCCGGTCCCTTACACCATTCTTCATGCGACCCAGTTCTTTGAGTTCGTGGGAGCAATCGCCGGTGCGGCTTCGGACGGAGAGACGATCCGATGCTCTCCGGCTCTGCTGCAACCGATTGCCGCGAGCGATGTCTCGGCTTTTGTCGCGGAGGCTGCGCTGGGCGAGCCGGTGAATGGCACGATCGAGATCGCCGGGCCGGACAAGATCGGCATCGACGAACTGGTGCGGCGGCATCTGGCGGCGGCGAAGGATCCGCGCGAAGTGATCGTCGATCCGAAGGCCGGCTACTTCGGGGCCGTGATCGACGACCGGTCGCTGACCCCGGATGACGGCGCCCTGATCGGTGCGGTCCATTTCGACGCATGGCTCAAGCTCCAGGGTTGAGCGGATTTTGTCACCCCAACGAAACAACCACTATGAATATCGTAATCAAGACCGCCGGAATTCTGGCCACCTTGCTGGCCCTGTCCTGCGGGACGGTGAGCGCTCACACCACGGAGTCCGGCAAGGTCACCGAGCTGATGAAGAAGCTGCTGCCGGACATTCCGGGCAAACAGGTCACCGTGATCACCGTCGACTATGCTCCCGGCGCTTCGGATCCGGTGCACCGCCACAACGCGCATGCCTTCGTGTATGTGCTCGAAGGCAGCATCGTCATGGGCATGAAGGGCGGCAAGGAGGTGACGCTGAAGCCCGGTGAAACCTTCTATGAAGATCCGGACGGCATCCACCTGGTTGGCCGCAACGCCAGCGACACCAAGCCGGCCAAATTCCTGGTCTTCCTGATCGCGGACAAGGACGCGCCGCTCCTGGTGCCGGTGAAGGAC
>JAQGPE010000397.1 GCA_028293225.1 Akkermansiaceae bacterium
GAAGTTCAAGATGCCGACCGAGATCGAAGCGCCGCCCGCACTCCCTGCTCCTCCCGAGCCGGGCAGCCCGGAAGCCGTGCCGCCGACTCCCGGCCTGCAGGGCAATCCCCTGATCGATAATTTCCAGCCGCCAGTAGGGTCCGACACGCCGCCAGCGCCGGGCGATTTTGCTCCTCCCGCTCCAGAGCCTGCCCCTGCCGACCCGGGCAAATCGAATTGACTTTCATCCAATCAACACCCGTATTTCTCTACCGTGAGCAATCCTCTATTCTCGAAAATCACTGGCCAGAAGCCAGCTGAAGAGCCAACCGCACCGCCGGCCCCAGCCCCAGTGGCCAACTACGGCAGCACCCCAGCGCCGGCATCCGTTTTCACCTCGCCCGCCCCGGCAGCCCCCGCCAGCTCCCCGCTGGCCGCCGCTGCTCCGCGCCAGGCCGCCGGTGTGTCCCGCAACGTCCTGAGCTCGGACGTCGACATCAAGGGCACCGTCAAGTTCACCAACGACCTGGTCGTCGACGGCAAGATCGAAGGCGAGATCCAGTCCGAAGGCAACCTGGTGGTCGGCGAAAACGCCCGCCTGAAGGCCGAGATCAAGACCGCCACCGTGGTCGTCTACGGCAAGGTCCACGGCAACATCACCGCCACCGACCGCGTCGAGCTGAAGGCCAGCGCGGAAGTCGTCGGCGACATCAAGGCCAAGACGCTCTCCATGGAGCCGGGCTCGATCTTCGTCGGCAAGTCCGCCGTGGGCACTCCGTCCACCCCGGCTGCCGCCACCAAGCCCGCCGCCACCAGCACTCCGGCCGCTACCCCCGCTTCCACCTCCGGTGGCAAGCCGGACGCACCGAAGCAGGGCGACTTGGCCGGCGTGAATCCTTGATCGGATTCAGCGCCTGACCGAATAGAAGAGCTTTAGAACAACCGCAGGCAGGTCCTTCACCGGGCTGCCTGCGGTTTTTCGTTTATCGGCGATGATCTCCGGCCGAGAGACTTCGATCAGACGATTCGGAAAGGCGCGGGGCAGGCTCAGGGATCCAGCTGCTCGACGGTTTTCCGGATGACCTTGCCTGCGGCGTTGTAGGTGCGGGTCGTGACGGGTGCATGCCTACCGCCGTTGGCTATTTTCACGAGCCGGGGACCGTCCGGAGTCAATTTGAAATCAGCGTCGACCCAGCCGACGCCACTGCCGCTATAGAGCCAATTTGCGGAGAGGCCGGTGATCTGGCCGCTGGATGACTTCTTGAGTTTGTATCCGAAGCTCCGGATGCCCCCCTCATCCTTCATCACCATGAGGAAGGGACGGAACTCTTTGCCCGGGTCCTCGCAGGACAGGAGGCAGTAGGTCGCTTCCTCAGCGGGTGAATCGGATGGGCCGGACACGGCATGATAGGTGGTGGCCAGGATCTGCCGGCTCTGCCAGGCACCCAGGATCTCTTCGTGATAGTCCACGCCTGCGGGAGCATCTTCCCAATACAGGCTGACGGGACGCCCTTCTGAAATGTCAGTGGCCGGGATCTTTTTGCCGGAGCGATCGACGGTGGCGCGCAGATGAAGAACGTGCTGGTCATCGAGCAGGCACTGATAGGTGGGCAGTGCGGGACGGGACTTTCCGGCGGCAGGAGCTACGGCGGCGGCCGTCCGGGTTGTTTTCAGAGCAGCAGCAGACGGATGAGTCCGCTGCCCCGCTGGGCTTGGGCCTTGCGAGCACCCGGCGAGGAGGAGTGGAACAAACAGGACAGCGCGACGGAGTTTCACGGTAGTGAGACTTGCTTGCGCCACCCCGCTTGCGGTTGCACTTCCGGAATGCGGAGTTACGCAGATTTTACCAGCGGCGGCGGGCGACCAGGAGGAGCATCGAGGCGAGCGGGCAGGCGCCCGCGCCATCCCCGTTTCACCTTCCAATCTTTCGGGTGATTCGCTATTTCGCCCCCACTCCGATGAAGCTGATCCTCCTCCTGCTTGCTCCCGTGTGGTTGGTATCGAATGCCCTGGCGCATAACTACGAGCCGCTACTGCTGCCCATCGCCACGGCTCACCGCGCCAAGATCCTGAAGCTGGCCGAGAAGCGCGACACCACCACCCGCGGCGCCCGGGACACCTATCTCGTGATCCTGGAGAGCGAACAAAAGGAGGCCTCGAACAAAGGCGACACGAAGCTGATGGAAAAGCTCACCGCCGAGATCGACGCGGTGAAGCTGGACGGTTTCACCACTTCACCCGATGGCTTTTCCCGCAAGCTGCTGAGCGCCCGCAAGACCCTGGAAAAGGCGATCCAGCAGGCCCAATCCGATGCCGAGCGCGAGGCCAAGCCGGTCAATGCGTCCTACCTTTCCGACCTGAACCGGCTATCGGTGGGCGAGGGCTCGACGCCGCTGCTGGTCAAGCAGATCGCCAGCGAGAAGAAGGCGCTCTCCTACGGCTTCATCGGCCCGATCTTCAACCCGGAGACCGATCTGCCGGGGACCGCCTGGTGGCCGACGGATCACCCGAACGAGAGCTGGAAATTCTCCTACGCCGACGGAGAGGTCCACCTGGACAACTGGAAGGTGGTCTTTCCCAAGCCGGACGAGCTGGTCATCCAGTGGCAGGGCAACTGGTTCTTCGGCAAGATCCTGAAGAACGGCCGGGTCATCATCGAGGGCGGCCGGCCGAAGCTGATCCTTTCGACCGGGAAGAAGGAATAGACTGCTTTTTCAGAACACCGCGGGCTGGTCCTTCAAAAGGGCTGCCTGCGGTTTTTCGCGCACCCAGCTTAGCGCCTTGGACCGGCTGCTCCGTCTCCAACCTGTTTGTCTGTCAGCATCGTCCAATGGCGTACAATCCACTTTACGATTGTATACAGTTCTCTCCTCATGAAGGGGACTATGAAAAACCCCCTCCTGAAATCGGTCATTTTTGGCCTCGCTCTTACTGCCGTGTCCCAGACCGCCTCCGCGGCGGGCACGGTGCTGGTTGACTTCGGCTTTGTCACCGGCTCCAGCGCCGGCTCTCCGACGATCAGCCCCGACACCAACGGCAACTACTGGAACAACGTCACCTCCACCGCGGTCGCCACCTCCATCGCCGGTGGCACCGGCCTGACGCTGAACAACCTGGTCAACACGACCAATAGCGGCACCGGCATCAATCTGACGCTCTCCGGCCCCTGGCTTTCGTCCGGGATCGGCTTCGGCGGCCTGAATCAGAACACTCCGGCCCTGGGCATTTTCGGGATCCAGACCGCCACGCAGGACTATTATTTCGTGAACTCGACCTGTACGGTGACGATTTCCGGCCTGAACCCGGCGAGCATCTACGACCTGTCGATGTTCGGCAGCCGCGACACCACCGAGGTCCGGATCACCAACTACACCATCGTCGACCTGCTCGGCAGCCACAGCACCCTGCTGCAGACCTCCGGCCCGGGAATCGGCGGCGGCACCTACAACGGCAACAACTCCACCATCGCCACGCTGGCCGGCATGAAGCCGAACGCCTCCGGCATCCTGACCCTGAGCGTGACCAACGCGACCAGCAACTTCGGCTACCTGGGCGTGCTCGGCATCAAGGAAGTCCCCGAAGCCAGCTCCGCCCTGCTGATCGGCATCAGCGGCCTGGGCCTGCTCGGCTTCCGCCGCCGCCAGACGGCCTGATGGGTCCGGAGTGGATCCTACGTTTCATCGCAACGCGTCCGGGGTTCGCTCCGGGCGCGTTTTTTCGTGGGGAGGGGAAGGCGGGATGACCCGATGCCACCCTTTCGTGGAATAAAACATCTTGTGGCGTTCCGTATCTCCCGGTCCACAATCCGCCATGCCCGCCGCCGCCGCCCTGGATCTGAAGGAAGCCATCCTCGCTCTGAAGAAGGAACGCAACGCCGTGATCCTGGCCCACAACTACCAGACCGGCGACATCCAGGACCTGGCCGACTACGTGGGCGACTCGCTGGGGCTGGCCTACCACGCGCGGGATACCGACGCCGACGTGATCGTTTTCTGCGGCGTGCACTTCATGGCGGAGACGGCGAAGATCGTGAACCCCTCGAAAGTCGTGGTGCTGCCCGACAAGGACGCTGGCTGCTCGCTGGAGCAGTCCTGCCCCGGGCCGGAGCTGGAAGCCTTTCTCAAAGCCAACGCGGAGAAGAACTACTACGTCATCGCCTACATCAACTGCAGCGCGCACGTGAAGGCCCTCTGCGACGTGATCTGCACCTCCGGCAACGCGGTGAAAATCGTCAACAAGGCCCCGCAGGACCGCCCGATCCTCTTCGTCCCCGACGCCAATCTGGGCGCCTGGGTGATGGAGC
>JAQGPE010000672.1 GCA_028293225.1 Akkermansiaceae bacterium
GCGTCAGTTCCTCCTCTTTGTTCCGCCACGAGCGGCCGGAGTCGCCGGCCATGATGCAGCCGAGCGGCCGGATTTCCGCGACGATGCTGGCGAGGTCGAACTCCCGGATCTGCTCCTTCACCTGGTCCGCATTTTTGTAGGCGGACGGAGTCTCGGTCAGGTCGGGTTTTCCGCAGTACCAGCGGACATCGATGTCCCGGGTGGTGCGCTCAATCTCGTGACGGCGCGACACCGGGTCCGGAAACAGCTTGCGCATCGCGGTGCGGGACATGTTCCGCCCGGCGCCGTGCGGGGCGAAGGACAGGAATTCCTCCCGGTCCGCGCCGAGCACCAGCAGGATCGGCTCCGCCATGTTCAGCGGGATCAGGCCCAGTTGCGGCCTCCCCTGGTCATCCCGCCACGCCGGGGTCGCCCCTTTGCCGTGGTAGAACAGGTCGCCGCGCTGCCAGACGAAGTTGTGCTCGTTCTTCACCTCCGCCAACGGGGTCGCGGCGATGCGCTCCAGGAAACGGCGGTGAATCGCCCGGTGATTCGCCTCCGTCCAGCGGGACACGTACTGCAGGGCGTGCCAGTAGTCGCGGCCGGTGTCGGTGGTCGCGTCCAGCCACGCCCCGGCCTCCGGGATATGGTTGCCGATGCGGCGGACGTGCTTTTCCGCGGCGATCTGCCCGCGCTTGTAGACATGCGCGCCGAGACCGCGGGAGCCGTGGTGGGTGACCAGCACGCGCAGGACCCGCGAGGGAACCTCCGGTGCGGGGTCCGCCCCGGCCAATCGAGCAGCCAAGTCGCCGTGACCGGCCAGCCGCAGCATGGCCAGTGCTTCCGGGGTGACGGTCATCTCCCCGATGTAGGCGAAATGGTTGCCGTCGCCCTGGTCGGCGATGTGGACGCGGGCACGATCCCGCAGCCCCTGGAGGAAGCGGTTCAGCCAGACGTTCTCATCCAGCACCGGATCCGGCACCAGATCGTCCAGGTGACGATGCTCCGGCCCGAAGCGGGTCGAAAGCATCAGCGCGTCCAGTTCCTTGCCCACCGTACTACGCTCTTCGTAGAAGGTGGCGAACATGGAGCAGCAGATATCGGCGGAGTGGGCCGAGGGAATGATCGCATTGTCGACGGCGATCGCTCCGCCGACCGGGATCACGGCATGGCCTTTCATGGACGGACAGGCGTCCGGCATGATGACGCCGCGCTCGATCACCGGCACGCACAGCAGCTCTGACATCTGCTTGCGGGTGGCAACGAGGTTGGCCTTCTCTTCTTTGGTGTGGACGGCGATGGCCTCTGCCAGCGGCGCCGGTTTCTCCCGCATCACGGCCTTGACCGGTGGCGGGCCGACATCGCGCTTCAGCAGCTTCAAGGCGTACTTCCTGTCGCAGATGCCACGCTCTTCGTACTCCGCGGCCTTGGCCAGGAGAAGCGGGATTTTGGGGCCGGGGTTGTAGCCCGCGGCGATGAGGTCTTCTTCAGTGAACAGTTTCATTCTTGCTTGGCATTCGCTGTCGGGCGGCAGACGAGGCGGTCTCCCGCCACTGGCTCGCGGACAGCGTGTAGTGAATCATGTCGGTGACGTGCCCGCCGCGGCTCCAACCGCCGGGGACCGTCTTCTCAAACTTCATGCCCGCCTTGGCCATCACGCGGCCGGAGGCGGGATTCTCCTGAGAACACCAGGCTGTGACGGCCTGGAGTCCGAGGTCGTGGAAGCCGTAGCGCAGGAGTTCCTGCAGGGCTTCCGTGGTGTAGCCCTGCGCCCAATGGGCGCTGCCGAGCCAGTAGCCGGCCGCCGCGATTCCCTCGCCCGGTCCGGGCATGAGAGAGATGGCGCCGATGACTTCCGGCCGCTGGCGGCGCTCCATCAGAAAGGTCTGGTAGCGCCCCTCCGGCTCCCTCGCCTCGATCTCTTCGATCCAGTCGAAGGCGTTGGCCAGGGTGTAGGGGTGCGGCATTTCCGCCATGGTCCTGGCGACGCGGATGTCATTGCACAGCCAGGTGATGATGGAGGCGTCCGCTTCCGTAGGACGGCGCAGGCGCAGGCGGGGTGTTTCAAGGGTGGGTGTCGGTTCCATGGGAGTCGGGTCGTAGGAAGGTTGAGTAAGAAAAATTTCAGACAGCCGTGGCAGCGAGCCACTCCGCTGCATCGATGCCATAACGCACGTCGTCGAAGACCTGGTCGCCGCGGCGGGAGCCCTGCGGGGTCACGCCCTGGAACTTCAGGCCGGCTTTTTCCATGACGCGGCCGGAGGCGGGATTGTGCGCGAAGTGATAGGTCGCAAGCCGCTTCAGCGAGAGATTGTCAAAGGCATACTCCAGCACGCGACGCAGAGCCTCCGTCGCATAGCCATTGCCCCAATGCGGAACGCCGATCCAGTAACCGAGCTCGACTTCCTCCTCGGGAGTCTTCGCCAGCGCGATGGCGCCGACGAGTTCACCATCGCTGCGCAGGCAAATCATAAAGGCGGCGATCCGCCCCTCCTGCCAGGCGAGCTCCGCGCGATCCACCCACTCCGCCGCTCCACCGGGCGGATAAGGAT
>JAQGPE010000707.1 GCA_028293225.1 Akkermansiaceae bacterium
CTACGCCGAAACCAAAGATCCGGCGAACATCGCCCCGAACAACCTTCGCCGGCTCGTCGAAGCGGGACATCTGGGCCGTAAAACCGGGCGGGGTTTTCACCAGCACGCGGAACCCGCCCGATAACAAGGACCGCTGCCTGATTGTCCATCGGCGCACCGCCCGTTCCTGACGGGCGGTGCGCACGGCATTAGCACCCCGCGCTGCATGCGCGGCGGCGCCAGCCGCGGAAGGCGGCCCCGCGGGCGCGGCCGGCCGCCGAGGTGGGAGCCGTCCGGACGCTCCGCCCCAGGGCAGACCAGGGCGATCCGTATGTTAGTTTTTAGTAGCCCCGGGCACCCCAGGACAAGCCATCCCTGCCGCCCGGAGCCGCCGGCCACCCGTCCCTTGTCAGGTTTGCAAAGGTTCCCATGTTCCAGCTTCTTGTTAGCGCTTTTGCCGGCATACCTGAAATCCAGGCCGGGGACAACCTCGAAATCCTCATTGGGAATGCCCTCGCTTCCGACCCCACGCTGGATAGTGTGCAGGACGGTGACATTCTGGTCGTGACCAGCAAGATCGTGTCCAAGGCAGAGGGCCGCCAGGTTGACGCAACCGACCGCGAGGCTGCCATTTCGGCCGAAACGGTCCGCCTCGTGGCAAGCCGGTCGCATGCCGGCGGCGTGACCCGCATCGTTGAGAACCGCCAGGGGCTGGTGCTGGCTGCCGCCGGCATCGATAACAGCAACACGCCCGAGGGCACAGTGCTGCTGTTGCCCGTGGATCCGGACGCCTCCGCGCGTGCACTCTGCCTCGGACTCCGCGAGAGGTTCGGGGTGGCCCTCGGGGTAATCATCAGCGATACCCTGGGCCGGCCGTGGCGTGAAGGGCAGACCGATGCCGCGATCGGGGCGGCCGGATTGAAGGTCCTCGACGACTACCGTGGAACTCGTGATGCCCATGGCAACATGCTCATGGCCTCCGCTGCCGCGGTGGCGGACGAAATTTCCGGTGCGGCCGACCTCGTGAAGGGAAAGTCCAGCGGACGGCCCGTGGCCCTGGTTCGGGGGCTGCGTCATCTGGTCCTCGCGGATCCCCTCGATGACGCACCTGCCAGCACCGCCAGGGAGCTCATCCGCCGAGCGGACCAGGACATGTTCAGGCTCGGCAGCGATGAGGCGTATGAGCAGGGATTTGCCGCCGGCCAGGCTGCGGCCGCCCTCCCCCAGCCCGTTCAGTCAACCGGACAATCGGCCCTGCCGATCTGAGCCGGCGCCGATGAGCGGGCGCCGTCCAACTGCCCCAGGTCAGGAAGCTGCCCCACGTGGAGCGGCGAAACGTGCGATCCGCTTACCGGCCAGTTCGGTGCGGGCGAGCATAGAAATTGTAGCGATTTCATCCCGCAGTCCCTCCACAAACCCCCGTCCAACCGAAGCCCGGAGCAGCCGCCGGGTTTCCCCCAGGGCTTGCGGAGCACCGGCAAGGATGGCACGGGCAACACCGTCTGCCCGTTCGCGCAGTTGATCGGGCGCCACGACTTCGGAAATCAGCCCCCATTCCAAGGCCTGCTCCGCGTCCAGCATCCGTCCCGCAAGAGTGAATTCCAATGCCCGGCGCAGCCCGACAACAGCAGGCAAGAGCGTGCTTGCGCCGCAGTCGGGGCTGAGACCTACCCCCGGATAGGCGGAGGTAAAACGGGTTCCTTCCGCCGCCAGGACAATGTCGCCCGCCAGCATGAGGCCGATTCCGCCCCCTGCCACAGTCCCGTGGACAGCCGAAATTGTAACCACCGGAAGCTTCGAAAGTGTGGCCAAGGGTTCATTCATCTCGCCCACTAATTTGGCCAGATAGTCACCGCGATCAGCGGCCGCAGCCATCTCACCCACGTCGCCGCCGGCGCAGAATCCGGATCCTGCCCCCTGGATGAGGAGGACTCCGACGTCGTCTCTTTCCGCAACCTCGGCGACCGCCTGCCGGAATTCCTTGGCGAGGCCAAGGCTGAGTGCGTTGAGTTTATCCGGGCGGTTCAGCGTCACGGTTGCCAGACCGTCGCCGATGTGGAGGAGGACAACCGGTCCAGGATGACCCGCGGTCCCGGTTGTGCTTCCCGGATGAATGGCTGTTGCCTGGTTGACGTCCATGAATGGCTCCTATCGGACTAGTGGATTCCTTTGACAGACATGCCGCAAAGCTCGCCGACCCGTCCGCCGCATCTGACCCGTGGCCGGCGGCTGCTGCCTGTCCCTTCGATGCTGCTCTGCTACTTGCCTATGGTCTCTGCGAGGGCGAATGCCTGACGGGTAGCGAAGACGAGACGCCGGGGGGCGTAGGCATCACCGAGGATATGCACCTGCGGCAGCCTGTGCTTGAGCTGGTCGTACAATCCCGAGTCCGAGACTCCGGCACAGGCCAGAACAACGCTATCTACCCCCTCTACGTTCTCTTCCTTCCCGGAGTAGACGTTGCGGGTGCGTACGGATCCGGAATCGATTCCTACGACCTGCTCCATGAACCGCATCTGGACGCCTTGCTCACTGAGCCTGCCGAGGATGCCGCCGACGATATATCGGCCAAGCAGCGGAGCCGGGCCCAGGGTGGCATAGACCATCGTGACCTGATGGCCCCGCTCCGCCAGATAATCCGCCACCGACAGCGGCGGCACGTGATCATCCTGTGCTAGAACGAGCACACGGTGGCCTGGGACGGCTGCACCCGTGAGCACATCGCGGATGTCGTGTACATGGGGTGCATCAACGCCTTCGATTTGCGGCGTACGGGGTGTTGCGCCGGTGGCGATGGCGACGATGTCGGCCCCTGCCGCTTCGACCAGCTCCGCCGTCGCGCGGCGTCCCAATTCAACCTTGACACCGAGTTGCTGGAGTCGCCGTTCCTGCCAGTCGATGTAGCGTTCGTAGCCTTCATGCCGCGGCGCGTTGATGGCGATCCGCAACTGGCCGCCGAGGACCTCGCTGCCCTCCCACAGCTCAACGTCATGGCCGCTCTGGCGCGTGAGCGCAGCAAGTTCCATGCCTGCCGGACCACCTCCAACGATGAGAACCTTTTGTGCCCTGGCCGCCCGCGGCCACGGTCCGTCGATTTCCTTGCTGGCGTGCGGGTTGACCGCGCAGCCAAACGGCAGCCCCTCCACGTAGCGACGGCTGATACATTCATTCCCGCCCACGCAGGGCCGGATGTCCTGCGTACGTCCTTCACGGGCCTTGAGCAGCAGCTCGCCATCGGCAATGTGGGCGCGTGCCATGCCGACGACGTCGGCGTTGCCCGCAGCGAGAACACGTTCGGCAACCTCCGGGCTGTTCACTCTGCCCGTGTGCACAACGGGCAGCGAAACAGCGCGCCTGAAGTCTCCGGACAGATCCGCCCATTGCGCATCGTCGAAGTAGGTTGGCTGGATATAGCTGGGATTGCCCCACGGTGTACCGACAACTACGTGGAAATAGTCGATCAGCCCGCTCGACTCCAGGTACTGGGCGATCAGGATTCCCTCGGCCGCGTCGTAGCCGCCGGGAACTTCCTCCCGCAGATTAAGCCGGACGCCGACGGTCATGCTGCTGCCGACAGCCTCGCGGATTGCCTCAAGCGCGCGAAGGGCGAACCTTGCGCGGTTCTCCACCGAACCGCCGTATTCATCCTCACGATGGTTGGTCAGCGGAGACAGGAACCACTCAAAAATGTCGTCATGGTTGAGGTGGAGCTCGATGCCGTCAAGCCTGGCGGCC